>JAOZUK010000248.1 GCA_029938715.1 Bacteroidales bacterium
TTGTTGATCTGTGCATCGGGTTGTATTAACCAATTGGCCTTGGGACAAGACCTGAAGTTAATGACTTATAATCTGAAATTTGCCAGCCCCACCTTTGAGCCCTCCTGGGAAATTAGGCGGGATATGCAGATCGATATGATTCGTAAATACGATCCCGACATCATTGGAACCCAGGAAGGATTAAAGGAACAAATTGATTACCTGGCAGAGCATTTGCCAGAATATGTGGTGGTGGGTGAAGGTCGAAAAGGTGGAGATGACGATGAGCATATGGCCGTTTTTTATAAACGTGAAAAGTTTCGTCTTCGGGAACTTCAAAGTTTCCAGCTTTCAAAAACTCCTGAAATTATCGGCAGTGGTCCAGACGTAAATCCACGTATGGTAAGTTGGGTACGCCTGGCTATGATAGATATCCCTCCGGAAGGTAAAGCAGGTCGCTACCCTCAGGATTACAGGGGACAATGGGAAAATACCCAGGAGTTTTATGTTTTTAATACACATTATTTCAATGGGCGAAAGGATACTTTGGCAAGGTTAAATGCATCCAAGCTCATCCAGGAAAGAATCTCAGAGCTCAATCGCTTTGGTGAATGGACAGAAGAGCGTCCTGTTTTCCTCATGGGCGATTTTAATTGTCGTCCCGGCAGTCCACCCTACAATGTGCTGGTAGGAGAAGGTGAATCCAGCGATCCTGATTTACTTAAAAACACTTATGTTGATGAAAAAGAAATAGACTGGATCCTCTATAAGGGAGCTGTGAAGGTTCTTAAATATGAGGAAGTTGACTATAATGTGGAGGGTACCTATCCTTCTGATCATAAGCCCATTTATGTGGAAGTTGAGATTCTTGATTAAGGGACTTTATAAATTCATAACAATTCAATTCGGATAAACCTGACCAAATGAAATACTTCAAAACGAGAATTTTTAAGTCAGTTGCTTTACTGATTACTGCAATTTTTTGCAATTCTTTCACATCCTTCGGACAGGCTGTAGAGAATCCAAATATCCTGATTATAATGACGGATCAGCAGGCCTGGGATGCGGTGGGTTATTCAGGAAATAAGGCCATTATTACGCCCAATCTGGACAAGCTTGCCAGCGAGGGTGTGAACTTTAGTCACGCTGTAACTCCCTGCCCGGTGTGTGTGCCTGCACGTACTTCCATACTAACCGGACGCTTAACGGAGACCACCACCATAAGGGACAATCCGGATGCAAAAACAGGGGAGTGTTACTATCCCACTTTTGATGAGATCCTGGTAAAACGGGGATATAGATCGGAGTATTATGGCAAGTTTCATGGTCCCGAACACATGGCCAGGGTCTATATGAATCCACCAGTTGAGGGAATGACTGGTACCGAGCCCATTATGCGATGGGAGCCCATCTATGTCCGCTATCTGAGAGAGACCATAGCAAAGAGGCCTCTGAAACCCGGAGAACTCTACGAAACCACCTTTTATGGAGGTTCCATTCCCTACAAGCTCGATCCCACGGATCGGTACTACAAGTACTTGCCCTCCGGTGAAATCCCCGAAAAGGAGAAGGAAACTCGCTTAAGCCAGGCTGATATTCATGGAGTGCTTGATCTGCCTGCAGAATATACCATTACTGCCATACAGGGGAAACAGACCATTGAGGCTCTGGAACGATTGAAAGGGGAACAGTTTATACTCACCTGCTCCTTTCATTGTCCACATGTGCCCATCACTCCCTCCGAGCCCTATGCATCCATGTATAAGGCAGGGGAAATGCCCATACCCGTTTCCATATCAGACAACAGGGATAACTCTCCCTACAATCCGGGAAAACCAATTCCTCCTTACAATGATGCTGAGAAAGTGCAGTTTATGGTAGCCAACTATAATGCTTTTGTCACAGAAATTGATGATTGGGTTGGTAAGATCCTGGACAAACTGGACGAATTAGAGCTGGCAGAAAACACCCTGGTGGTATTTGTGTCGGACCATGGGGAGATGCTGGGGGCCCATGGCATGAGGGGTAAATTCAATTTTTATGAGGAATCGGTTCGCGTACCCTTTGTAATACGCTACCCGGGTAAAATCAAAGCTGCACAAACCATTTCAGCGCCGGTCTCCATACTCAATATCCATCCGACAGTGCTTGATTATGCAGGTGTAAAGAATATCCCCTCCGATGGCTATTCGCTCCGGGGAGTGATGGAAGGGAGCAGTGCACCGGATTACGATTTTGCAGTTTCCGAATGGCAATGGAAAAACGCAAATGTACCTTCTATCATGATTCGGACCGACAGCTGGAAATTAATGACCACACATCGCAGCGGCGGAACCAATGTGGAGGCACTTTATGATTTGAAGAATGATCCCTATGAATTGAATAACCTGCTGGGCTCAAATCCGGATCGTCTTAAGTTTGAGGATACCGCTGAAGAGCTTCGTTTAAAATTAGTAAGCTACTTAAAGGATGTAAATTCACCCATTGCTGAAGGTGTGGAGAAGAGGGTGTTGATTCGGAATTAGAGCAAAATCAACCATTCCTAAAACTTTGAAGACGTGAGAGTTAGGTTTATAGTTGCCCTTTTTATCCAATTACAGGAAATTGCATTCCTTCCTTAATACCAGGATATGGTGGTTTATTGGTTGTCAGAAATAATCAACTAAATTGCCAGAATGAAAAACGTTATGATCAAACAGATCTTGACCGGAATTGCTTTGGCCATCTTATTTTCCTGCCAGTCTGGGAACATTGAAGGACCCTGGTTTGCAACCGGAATAAAAATAGGAGAAGTAAGCCAGACAGAGGCTATCGTCTGGGTTCGCTTAACCGAGAATCCGGAAAGGGTAGGGAATGATGCTCCGTTACCCCTGATACAATATAAGGATCCTGAAACCGGCGATTTGATTAAACCCACTGGCAGGCCGGATTATACCCCGGTGGTAAGCTATCCCGAGGGCTATTCCATTAAGAACATTCAGGGGGCTTGTCCGGGAGCGCAGGGACGGGTTCATCTTAAATATAGAAAGCTTGATGAGTCCGAATGGACTAGCCTGGAGTGGCAGACGGTTGATCCCCAAAAGGATTTTACCACACAATTCATGCTGACGGGTCTTGATGCTGGAGAAGCCTATGAATTGCTTGTTGAGGCAACTCCTTTGGAAGGGAGAAATGTAAGCGCCACCATGGAGGGGAAATTCAAAACTGCTCCTGCTTTAGATCAGGAGTCAGATGTGAATTTCATTGTAACCACCGGAACCTCCTATCCCGATGTAGATAGTGAGAAAGGTTATAAATTTTATCCCAGTTCATTAAAACTGGATCCAGAATTTTTTGTTCATACCGGCGATATTGTCTATTACGACCATGCAGGAAAAACAGCCGAACTGGCTCGCTGGCACTGGGACAGAATGTACAGTTATCCCAACAACATTGAATACCACAGGCAGGTGGCCAGCTATTTCATCAAGGACGATCATGATACCTGGATGGATGATGCCTACCCCGGAAAAGAGACAAAGTTCATGGGCGAATTCACCTGGGAGCAGGGAATGAAGATTTTTCCCGAAGAAGTACCTATGGGCAAGCTTACCTACCGGACCGTACGCTGGGGCAAGGACCTTCAGATCTGGCTGGTGGAGGGCAGGAATTACCGCAGTCAGAATATCATGGAAGACGGACCGGAGAAAACCATCTGGGGCAAGGAACAGATGGAATGGTTTACCTCTACGGTTGAGGCTTCGGATGCTACTTACAGGATTTTGATCAGTCCTACCCCTGTGGTGGGACCCGACCGGGTGAAGAAAAATGACAACCATGCAAATGCAGGCTTTACCTACGAAGGGGATCTCATCCGACAGTTCATCAGTCAGCAGGAGAACATGTACGTAATTTGCGGCGACCGGCACTGGCAATACATATCCAGGGATATGGAGACTGGTGTAACTGAATTTAGTTGCGGACCTGGAAGCGATGCCCATGCAGGTGGATGGAGCAATGATAAAAAATTGCCGGAGCATCTATACCTGAATGTAACCGGTGGATTTTTGGAGGCGGAAATTTCAAGGATAGCAGGTGAGCCAAAGTTGATCATCAGGCACTTCAATCCCGATGGAAACCTGTTGAATGAGTATATTGCAGGACAATAGAAGATCATGATGTATCTAAAACGAAGCATTCTGTTATTGACAGTACTTTTACTATTTGCTTGTGTCAGTTCAGGACAGGAGGAGTTGAATTCATCCTTAAAACTCTGGTATGACGAACCCGCTGTGGATTGGGAAGAGGCCCTGCCCCTTGGGAACGGTCGCCTGGGCGTAATGGTGTTTGGGCATACCGGCACTGAACGGATTCAGCTCAATGATGATTCCATGTGGCCCGGAGATTTGGGATGGGACCAGCCAGAAGGTACAAAAGAGGATATCGCTCAGATCAGGAACCTGTTATTAGAGGGTAAAAACCAGGAGGCTGATCAACTGATGGTAGAGAAGTTTTCCCGAAATGGGGTGACCCGCTCGCATCAGACATTGGGAGAATTATTTATTGACTTCAATCATCAGAACATTACAGAGTACCGCCGGGAACTGGATCTCAATTCGGCGATTTCTACGGTCTCTTACAGAACAAATGGGCAACTGGTGACCCAGAAAGTATTTGTTTCTCATCCCCACCGGGCCATTGTCATTGAGCTTAGTTCCGAGGCAAAAGAGGGCCTGAATGCCAAAGTGAGGCTCAGCCGGCCAAAAGATCATGGTACTCCAACGGTTACTGTACATACAAGCGATGAAGGCCATCTTGTTATGGAGGGAATGGTTACCCAGCGGGGTGGTAAGTTCGACTCTGAAAAGGCCCCCATCCTGGAAGGTGTAAAGTTCGAAACCCTGTTGAGAATTGACCATAGTGGAGGTGAAATCATTCAGGGTAAGGATTTTCTTAAGATGAAAAAGGTCGCCAAAGCCACTCTGGTCCTGGTTTCCAATTCATCCTGGTACCATGAAGATTTTTCTGATCAAAACAGGAAGGACCTTGATGCTCTGGCTGGCTTGGAGACGAGAGAAGTGGAAGATGAGCACATCCATGATTACCAGAAGCTATTTTCAAGGGTGGAGCTTAAACTTGGCTTAGAGAGCCTGGATCACCTGGCTACGGACGACAGGCTGGAACGGATGAAAGCCGATTCCCTGGACTTAGGTCTGGAGGCCTTGCTGTTTCAATATGGCCGTTACCTTTTGATCAGCTCATCCAGGGTGGGTACCAATCCTGCCAATCTCCAGGGAGTTTGGAACGAGCACATTGAAGCTCCCTGGAATGCCGATTACCACCTGAACATCAATCTGCAGATGAACTACTGGCCGGCTAACCTGACCGATCTGGATGATTTGAACCTGCCCCTGTTCGATTACATCGACCGGGTGGTGGAGAGTGGTAAGGAGACAGCTCAAAAGAATTTTGGCTGTGAAGGAAGCTTTCTTCCCCATGCCACCGATTTATGGGCTCCCACTTGGATGAGGGGGGCTACCGCCTACTGGGGAAGCTCAATGGGAGCAGGAGGATGGATGATGCAGCACTACTGGCATCATTTTGCATTTACAC
>JAOZUK010000687.1 GCA_029938715.1 Bacteroidales bacterium
GGCTACCTCTCCACTTTCAGCCATGAGAATGAGACTGCAAAGCCTGGCTATTATTCAGTGACCATGGACAATGGGGTGAAGGTAGAGTTGGCCGCAAGCGAGCGTGTGGGGTTCCACAGGTATAGCTTCCCCCGGAATGAAAAAGCACACATCATCATCGATTTGAAAGAGGGGATCAATGACCGGACTACTGAAACTTCTTTGAAGCAGGTGGATGATTACACCCTGTGGGGATCACGATCATCCTCAGGTTGGGCCAAAGAACAGCAGGTATTCTTTGCCATTCGAAGCTCGGTACCCATTGTAAATTTGTCCCTGTTTGAAGATCAGAGTCCCCTGGAAGGGAACGAAGCCAGGGGCATTTCCATAAAAGGATTAATCAGTTTTGACCAGGTTCCTGAAGAAGTGGATCTGAAAGTGGGCATCTCGCCGGTGAGTGAAAAGAATGCACTTGCCAACATAGAGGCTGAAATTCCAGATTGGGATTTTAACAGGGTGGTGGCTGATGCCAGGGAGAAATGGAACAATGAATTATCAAAAATATCCATTGAATCCGAAAATATTTCTGACAAAAGGATTTTTTATACTTCTCTCTACCATGCATACATGCATCCGTCCCTCTACAATGACCACAATGGCGATTACAGGGGAGCTGACAATGAAGTTTATAAGAGTGCCGGCTTCGACAATTATACCATCTTTTCGACCTGGGATACCTACCGTGCTGCACATCCCTTATTCACCCTCACCCAGCCCGATCGGGTAAACGACATGGTTAATTCCATGCTTGCCATATATGATGAGCAAGGTTATCTCCCCATCTGGCATCTTCATGGCTATGAAACCAAAACCATGGTAGGAATCAGCAGCATACAGGTGATTGCCGAAGCTTACCTGAAAGGCTACCGGGGATTTGATGGGGAACGTGCTTATGAAGCAATAAAAACCACCTCCATACTCGATATCGAGGGCTTGAACTACCTCAGGGAGTTTAAGCCGATTCCGTATGATGTGGGACTGGGCAGAACGGTGGGGCAGGCCATGGAATTGTGCATTTCTGACGGCAGTATCGCCTTGATGGCAAAGGCCATGGGCAAGGAGGACGATTATGAATATTACAACAGGCGGGCCAAAAATTATCAACTTTATTATGACCATTCGGTTGAATTTTTCAGGGGCAAAAAGAGTGATGGGAGTTGGAATCCAATATTCGTTCCCCTCTCATCTCAAAGATCTGTTGCAAAGGATTACGCAGAAGGCAATGCATGGCAATATCTTTGGCTTGTTCCTCAGGATGTATCAGGATTGATGGAGCTTATGGGTGGTCGGGATAGGTTTATCAGCCGTCTGGACAGTTTCTTCATGCTTGAACCTGAGGATAAAACAGAAGTGCTGGTCGATCTTACGGGACTAATCGGGCAGTATGCACATGGCAATGAGCCAAGTCACCATATTGCCTACTTATATGCATTGGCAGGAGAGCCATGGAAAACGGCAGAAAAAGTCCGCTATATCATGGAGGAGTTTTACCATGACGATCCCGATGGTGTGATCGGCAATGAGGATGCCGG
>JAOZUK010000688.1 GCA_029938715.1 Bacteroidales bacterium
CCTGTCTGCCAACATTGACCACATCATACCCGTATGAATCCCTGCTCCGGTCTTTTGCGTTAAGCATAAGTTCCCATGCATGGAAAAGCTCTTTATTTGAATAATGAATCTGTGGATTGGTACTCCAGTTGCCATGGCCTGTGAGCGTGGGACGAGCGTTTGTCAGCGTCGCCTGTCCCGTATAAGGCGGATGCGGGTACTGATATACCTCATCCAGCAGGATTTTCCATGCTTTTCTAACATTTTCATCCTTGTAGCCTGTGCGCCTGTCCGCCCACAGGCCCATCCACTCATTCACATCGGTACTGTCTGATTCCCAGACTTTCTCAAAAACGTACTCATAGACCACAGGATTGACATTCAGTGCCTCCAGGGTGGATCCGATACCAATCAGGTTTTCGCCCCCATTCTTTAATGCGTTGTTGATCCGGCGATCCACCTCTTCAATATTCCCTGCCAACATGGTATTGCCTCCAAAATTACCCAGGTAACACCAGATATAGGGCTGCTGGAAAAAAGATTCGGTCTTTTGCCAGATTTCAGTGTATTCACAGTAGTAGTCCAGCAAGATCATTTTATCCTGAGGAACCGCTGTCAGGTAAGCTTTTATGCGTTCTTTGGTCCAGTTTGCCCGATCATAATAGAAGACCCAGGCCATCTGTAGCCAGCTTGCTTCCGGATCTGCTTCAGCCATCGAGCTGTAAATGGTATTTGATAAATTAGCCAGGTAATCCAGCTCCCAGCTCAAAGGTTGAACCTCCACAAATGGATCTGCTCCGTATATGTGATCGGTCCCGAACTGTTTGATCATCTCTTCCAGATACGCCTTTTGTATCCTATTGAAAAGTGAATCACCGGCATCAATCATACTACAACTGTATGATTCATCAAATCCGGCCCATTCACCCAGTTTTGCAATGTTCGCATCCGGAAAAATGGAATTCAGCGCTTCGGGTACATGACCGCTGAATGCCTGAAGGATGGGTGTCATTCCCATTATGCGTTCACGTTCCAATATTCTCTTCTGAAGTTCCAGCTGGTGGTCCATATATGAATGGGGAAGCGGACCTCCCCAGCGGTCGAGCACCGACATGCGGTTAAAGGGAAGATGTGCAGGCCCGGTAAAAAATTCCCTGATCTGTTGATCGCTCAGCCCAAAATCCTGCCATACTTTATACCAGACCGACTCCTGTCCGGTGATGGCCAGCGGCATGTTGATGCCATTCAATGCCATCCAGTCGATGAGCCGCTCCCAGTCCCTCCACTGCCACCAGGGCATGGTGTATCCAAAAGTGCAATAGTTAAGAAAAAACCTTTTCTCAACCTTTGCCTCTTTTCTGATTTTCACCGGCACCTCAGGCATTGATTCCGGCAACTGCACCGGCTGATCCGCATACCAGGAGACCGAGGTCATGCAATAATACTTCAGGTAGTGGTTGAAACCCATGGCCATGGAAATGGCGTTGTTCCCGCGAATCAGGATCTTCCCTCTTCCTGTCGATTCCAGCTCAAACAGATCCTGCCCTGAGGGAGACTCCATATGTTCAAACACAATATCATCTGCAAATTG
>JAOZUK010000689.1 GCA_029938715.1 Bacteroidales bacterium
CTCTGCAATGATGCTACAACTTTCTTAGCCATTTCTTAGGTGTTATTTAATTTCGCGATGTACTGTTACTTTTCTCAATACTGGATTGTACTTCTTTAGCTCAAGCCTTTCAGGAGAGTTTTTCCTGTTCTTGGTTGAGATATATCGTGAAGTACCTGGCATCCCACTCTCTTTATGCTCGGTGCACTCAAGAATAACCTGTACCCTGTTTCCTTTTTTAGCCATTTCCTACTTTAATTAATAAGATTTCAAAAATCCTTTTTTTACGGCACCTTCAAGTGTAGCTTTCAGTCCGTTCTTATTGATGGTGCGAATTGCCTGGGCAGAAAGCCGCAGCTTCACATACCTGTCCTCCTCTTCAAGGTAAAACTTCTTGTCGAACAAATTTGGTTGAAATGTTCTCTTAGTTCTTCTTTTTGAGTGAGATACATTGTTTCCCACCATCATTTTCTTTCCTGTTATCTGACAAATTTTAGACATTTTTCCTTTGTATTTCAGATCGATTCTTCTAACGAGGCGCAAATTACGTAATTATTTATGAAATAATCAAGTATAAAAGGCAAAAAAAGTGCTATAATCCACCGGATTATAGCATATCCAGGATCAGTCTCCGAAGAAGTTGCATGGCAGAATAGGAAGCCTGGTCGATGATCCGTTCCCTGGTTCCTCCAAATCTGTATTTTTTTGCGAAGACATTGCGACCATAAGCAACACATATCCAGGTTGTTCCAATGGGTTTATCTTCTGTGCCCCCATCCGGTCCGGCAATTCCGGAAGTCGCAATGGCAGTATCTGTTCCATAGACGTTCATGATCCCCCTGGCCATCTGCTCCACTACCTCCCTGCTCACGGCCCCCTTTTCATCAATTGTAGCGCTCTCCACTTCCAGGATAACCTCCTTAATGCGGTTATCATAAGCAACAACCGATCCTGTGAAGTATCCTGAACTCCCTGATATGGAAGTGATAAGTTTAGCGATGTTTCCTCCCGTGCAACTTTCAGCTGTTGAGAGGCTGAGTTCTCTCTCCTTCAACAGGGTTCCCAGTGATTCTTCCAGGCTGATATCATCATACCCAAATACATGTTTTGGGATGATATCCAGTAATTTATCTATGATTACCTTAAGTAATTGTTCTGCTTCGCCGGCACATTTGTCAACTACTGTCAACCGCAACCTAACGATTCCGGGACGGGGTAGATAGGCCAGCTTAACACAATCTGGCAGGTCCTCCTCCCAATGTCTGAGTGTGGCCGCCAGGTACGATTCCGGTACACCCTGAGTCATAATCGTTTTATGCACCACATGGGGTACTTTTACCCTTTTCTGCACTTCATAAAAGATGTGATCCTGCATCAATCCCTTCATTTCATAAGGAACACCCGGAAGAGATACCAGGATACTTCCCTCCCTCTCAAACCACATACCGGGTGCTGTACCGTGATGATTCATCAAAACTCTGCATTTTTCCGGTACCTCTGCCTGTCTCAGATTGGATTCAATCATGGTCCGTCCCCTCTCTTTAAAAAATGCGGTGATCTTTTCCAGCACTTCGGGGTGTACGACCATCT
>JAOZUK010000079.1:0-4249 GCA_029938715.1 Bacteroidales bacterium
AGTTTTAGCTCTGTTCCGCTTTCCGTCCTGGGAAATCCATTGGGGATTCGATTCAGCTCATCAGCCAGTTTTTCATATACATCATTCATATCGCAAACATTTTACGGGATTAGTGGAGGCAGCCTGGTAAACCCTCAGAATTACAGTGATGGCAGCTATCAGGAACGCCATAACAGTACTTATCAAAAACATCTGGAACTCAAGATCCACACGAATGGGGTAATCCTGCAGCCAATTCCTCATAAAGAAGTATCCCACTGGCCATGAGGCCAGTGTGGCTAAAAGGATAAGCCATATAAACTCTTTGGAAAGGGTCACAAGCACACTGGAGATAGAAGCACCCATGGCTTTTCTGATTCCTACCTCTTTGGTGCGCTGGGCAGCACTGAATGAAGCCAGACCCAATAAACCCAGAGCGGCTATAAAAATGGCAAGTACTGAAAAAATGCTAAACACAGATGCTGTCTTTTCATCATTGTTATATAGACTGGCCAGGTCCTCCTCCAAAAAAGTCATATGAACCGGTTGCTGCTCTATAAATGAATTCCACATCTTCTCAATGTAGGTGAGGGATTCACCCGTTTGATTCCCATCGATTCTGACAGTCATCTGGTAATTGTTTTGTCTGTTGAACTGGATAACAAGTGGTCGGATCTCCTGATGTAAGGACTGGAAGTTAAAGTCTTTTACCACACCAATGATGGGAAGGGGCTCATTTGATTCATCTCCAAACGTAGAAACCAACCGATGAGACAAAGGATCTTCAAAACTAAGTGCCCGGGCTGCAGCTTCATTTATCACAATGCCAAATGAATCCGTAGGATTCGCCTCTTCAAACCACCTTCCCTCCACCAATTCAAGGCCATAAGTTTTCAAAAAGTGCCAATCGGCCCAGATGTTATTTATAGCATGGGTTTCAGAGGTTCCGGCGCCCTCAGGCAGATAGGCATTATCCCCAATCAGCCCACCTGGAACCGCACTGGATACAGTTACCTGTCGGATGGCCGGATTCTTCATCAGTTCCTGCCTGAAAGCTTCGATCTGATTTCCCAAAACATAAATACGGTCAATAACCACCAGGTTCTCTTTTTTAAAGCCAAGGTCCTTATCCTGCATGTAGTTCATTTGCCTGTTTACCACCATGGTACTAATAAACAGTACAATGGTGACAATAAACTGGAAGGTAACCAGCACCCTTCTTAGCAAGGTCCCACGCAGGCCCCGCATGGCTCCGCTTTTCAACACATCGGCAGGTTTAAAGGAAGAGAGAAAAAAGGCCGGGTAACTGCCGGATGCAAATCCCACAAATATCCCGATGGCCAGCAAACCGAAAATCAGATGCCATGGGCCAATGGATATTAATTCCAGGTTCTTTCCTGCCAGGTTGTTAAAGGAGGGGAGGAAAAGCTCCACCAGTACAACTGCAAGGATAAGCGCAAGCAACGTGGTCAGGAACGATTCAGTCAGAAACTGCCAGATAAGTCGTTGCTTTTCGGCCCCGGCCACTTTCCTTATTCCCACTTCTGTGGCACGTTTTGCGGCACTGGCAGTGGCCAGGTTCATGAAATTAATGGAAGCGATAATGATCAGAAAAACGGCGATTACCGAAAAGATGATAACAGAAGCCCGACTTCCTCCCGGATTGATCTCAAATTGAAGGTCCGACTGTAAATGTATGTCTTTCAGAGGTTCGAGAAAATATCCATAGCTATTCCCGTCGGAAAAAAACTCCTCCATGGTCATCCCAAGCATCTCCTCAAGCTGTGGTCCCATATGCTTCTCCAGCAGTGGAGGAAACTTAGCTTCAAGCTGGTCGGGACTAAAACCTTCCTGAAGCCGCAAATAGGTATAGTTGTTATTTCCAAGCCACTGTGTCACATCGGCCAGGTATATGGAGGTCATGGAACCCAGCATATTAAACCGGAAATGAGAATTCTCAGGAAATCCTTTAACCACACCGGTTACCTCAAAGTTTTCCTCGTCCTGTCCCACTTTTAAAACTTTCCCCACAGGGTCTTCGGCTCCAAAGTATTTGTGTGCAGCCTCTTCAGTTAGCACTACTGTATTGGGCCTGTTTAACATCATTGCAGGGTCTCCGTGGATGGAAGGTGCTGTAAAAACATCGAAAAAAGTAGAATCCGCATAGTAGAAATTCTTTTCTATAAATACATTATCTCCATACCTGACTATGGGATCTCCATCGAAGGTGAACAACCTTGTAAACTCTTCCACTTCAGGAAAATCGGTTTTAAGAGTGGCTCCCATGGGAGCATTGGAAAGTGCAGCCTCCAGTTCATTCCCCTGAATTTTCCCCCGAATACAGATCCGGTATATATTCCTGAAATTTTCGTTGTGCTTGTCGTAACTTAACTCATCAAGTACAAACAGAAGAATAATAATGGAACTGGCAATCCCAATGGCAAGACCAAGCAGGTTGATCAGTGTATAGCCTTTGTTCCTCCACGCATTGCGCAGGGCAATCAGTAGGTAATTTTTTACCATGACAGCTCAAATTTTAATACGCGCTATCTTTTCCGGGTCAGTGGTATTTCGGGAATGTTTCCTAAATTGTTTCCAATTTAAACAAATTTGTTAAAAGTGATGAAAAAGATCTTTCATTCTCTCTTTAAAGCCTCTGTTGTTGTCGTTTTTCTCTCCTTATCCATGAACCTCTATCCCTGCACCATTATTGCTGTGGGTAAAAAGGTTTCTGCGGATGGATCGGTAATCATCTCTCATACAGACTGCGGTGCCGACTGCAGGATCAGGGTGGTACATGGTCAGACCTTCTCCAAGGATGAGATGGCCCCGGTTCACTGGGGAATCCAGGATATTCACAGACCCCTGGATGATTTTGGAGATGTTTTAGGTCAAATCCCACAGGTGGAAAAGACATACACCTATTTCCATTCGGCCTATCCACATATGAACGAACACCAGCTGGCCATTGCAGAAAGTACCACCAGTCAGCGTGAGGAGCTTAAAATCGATATGTCTGTTTGCAAGCAGATTATGACCGTCGAGCAAGCCCAGGCATTCGCCCTGCAACGTTATACTTCAGCCAGGGAAGCCACCGCATTTATCGGTCATTTGATGAGTAAATATGGATTTCTCCCTTCCTGTGTAGGTGAATCAGAGACCCTGGTTATCGGAGATACCGGGGAGATATGGATCATTGAGATCTTCAGTGTGGGTTCGGACTGGGATCCGGATGGGGAAAAACCGGGTGCCATCTGGGTGGCTCAGCGAGTTCCTGAGGACCATGCCCTGGTGGTGGCCAACTGGGCCATAATTAAGGAAGTAGACGAAAAAGATAAAGACAATTTCATGGTCTCTTCTAATTACAAGGAGTTTGCCATTGAAAAAGGATGGTTTGATCCCAAAGGATCCAAACCCTTTGTCTGGCAGGAGGTGTACGCTCCCATCTTCCGCGAGTGGGCCGCCAACCGCATGTGGTTATTTTACAGCACCTATGCCCCCGGATATGCCCAATGGCCCAATAGAAGCCTTGAGGATGGCCATATGATGGGATACAACCAGTATATCCAATATGTGGAACCCATATCCATCTATCCCACCACAGTAATGCCCGAACGTAAGATCTCCGTTCAGGATATAATGGCTTTTCAGCGCTCCACCTTTGAAGGAACCATTTATGATAAGACAGAGGACTATGACTGGTATGTGCCAGATGGTAAGGGCGGAATAAAGAAAAGTCCACTGGCCACCCCCTTTCCCAGTAAAGATATGCGGGAGCTGCTGGATATAAATAACCGCAGGAATGTAGCCAGACCCCAGGGATATTATGGAATGATTTCTCAGTTGAGAAGCTGGCTTCCCGACCCCATTGGAGGAATCTACTGGGTCTTCCTGGACAATGCCTACACCAGTGCTTATGTTCCCATTTATGCCGGAACACAGGAGATTGCCACCTGTTATAAGAATTTTGATCCCACTACCTATAGCAATAAATCGGCGTGCTGGGCCATCGATTTTGTGGACAACCTGCTCTATCTTAAATGGCAGGAGGCAGTAAAAGATTTATGGGAGGTCAGAGATCCTTTTGAAGAACGCCTGTTTTCAGAAAGGGAAAAGATTGATGCGGAGGCCATGGAAATCTATAATAAGAATCCAGACAAGGCACTGGAATACCTTACCGACTACTCCAAATCCAATATGGAGGAGGTACTCGAGATGTATAATAACCTGCATGACAGGCTTATTGTGAAATACAGCAACAGCAGATAGG
>JAOZUK010000079.1:4349-19125 GCA_029938715.1 Bacteroidales bacterium
ATGTATAATAACCTGCATGACAGGCTTATTGTGAAATACAGCAACAGCAGATAGGAGTACTCAGTAACAAATTTTGGAAGTAATCGTCTAAACATTGAACAAACTCATTAAGCTCATCCTGTGCCACAACTGCGGCACCACCGTGGAGAGAGATCTCTCTTACAGGAGCTGCAGCAACTGTTTTGCCTGTACAGGATGTGAGATTTATACCTGTTACGAATGCGGAACGGAGCTCATAGTTAAACCAAAAAAGGGATCTCATGACCCTGAAGAATACCTTTCAAATTATCAGACGTGACTCGCTGACTTTAATTACCAATATGACTGGCCTTTCACTAGGACTGGCAGCATCCATTCTGCTTACAGTCTTTATCCAGTTTGAGCTCAGTTACGACAGACATTTCACACATGGCGACCGGATCTACAGGATGAATACAATCTGGATCGAAAATGGCGAACCCATGGAAATGGCCATCAACTTGCGTAGCGCATATACAGAGATCCCTGCCTCGGTGGCTGGTGTGGAATCTTCCATCCAGCTCTACAGGGGTTGGAAAAGGGAAATTTCAGTGGGTGAAGACCGGCATAAGGAGCTGAACCTGATCTATTCGGATCCCGATTTCTTCCGCCTCTTTGATCTGGAAATAATGGAAGGGACCGCCGGAAGTGCCCTCAGTGAACCAGGTAAGGTAGTGCTGACCGAAAAAACCGCAAGAAGGATTTTCGGAAAGACCACTGTATTGGGGGAATCCTTTACCATGGAGGAAGAGCTTTATACCGTATCGGCAGTAATTGAGAAAATCCCCGCCAATACCCACTTCGCATTTGATATGCTGATGCCCATGCTGGCAGAACCAGATCTGGAGCGCCTGGGTGGACTGGAATTTTTCACCTATTATCTGCTGAAAGAAGGCATCGATCACGATGTAGCGCTTAAGACCATAGGCAGTGAGAACTCCAGGATACTTACTGAGCGCTTTTCAAATTTCGAAGGATCTACTTTCGATTCCAGGCTGGAAGCACTGAACCGCCTGCATCTCCACACCCATGTAAAATGGGATCTCACCACCCCCGGAAGCATGAAGACCATCTACATCATGCTAATTATTACCATTGCCATCATGGGACTGGCACTTACTAATTTTATCAACCTCTATATACTCAATGGAGCAAAACGTTCTAAAGAGATTGGGATCAGAAAGGTAAACGGGGCAAGTAGAAACAGGATGATCAATCAATTCTATATGGAAACCACCGTGGTGGTGACAGTAGCATTTATTCTGGGGACTGTATTGGCCATCATCTTGCTGCCTGCTTTTGCCAGTGTCATGCAAAGAGAATCCTTTACGGGGGTAACAGGTACTCCGGGTTTATACCTGGTGCTGGCAGCCATCTACTTTATTACTATCCTGCTCTCCGGGTTCTACCCTGCCCTCCTGCTCAGCCGGGCCGCTCCCATTCCGCTCATCCGTGGCAGTGTAAATCCGGCTGGAGACAAGCGGATCCTGCTCAGAATAGTGACTGTTCTACAAGTATGTATTGCGGTTTGCCTGCTAACCATTCTCCTGGGTATCAATACCCAGATCCGCTATTTAAAAAACTACAACCCGGGTTACAATCCTGAAAATATTGTACAGATTTCTAATCTGAACCAGGAACTGACACACAATTATCCGGCCATAAAGGATCGTTTAATGACCCATTCCGATTTCCTGGAGGTAAGCGCTTCCAATCATTACATTGGGAGGGGAACCAGTGGACAGGGCATCATGATGTACGGGGATGATCCCGACCAGGTCAGGAGTATCAATGAATACCGGATCTATCCGGGTTTGTGTCAACTCTATCAATTCACCCTGGTTGCCGGCAGGTTCCTCGATCCCGACAGGGAGCCTGATCGTGCGGGAGTCATCCTGAATGAGGGGGCTGTGAAGCTGCTGGACGCGACTCCTGAAGAGATGATAGGCAAACAGGTAGTCATGCACAGTGAACCCCTGGAGGTAATCGGGGTGGTGGAAGATTTCCATTATTCGTCGGCGGCACGTAGTATTGAACCCCTTGTATTTACTGCATATTCAGAGAACATCAGGAACATCTCGGTAAGGTACACACCGGGTTCAGATCCCCAGCATGTGCTACAGATCATCAATGAGACCATCTTGAGTTTCGATCCCGCCTATGTGATCCTGCACAATTTTCCCACCGACACCATAGAGAGTTACTACACCGGTGAAGAACGACTACAGAAAATCCTGATATCCGGTTCGTTTCTGTCCATGCTGATTGTACTTCTGGGAATTTACGCACTGGTTTCCCACAATATAGTGAGCCGTATCAAGGAGATCGGGATCAGAAAGGTCATGGGTGGATCCACCGTGGAGATGATGACCCTGATCTATACCTCCACCCTCAAATGGACTCTGATTGCTTCTGCACTGGCGGTGCCGCTCTCCATGCTCTACCTGAAACATTGGCTCAGCAACTATTCGGTCAGGATACCGGTCCACTGGTGGATTTTCGCCTGCAGCATTGTAGTAGTGGTTCTTTTCCAGACCCTCATCACCCTGGGACAGACCTGGAGAACTGCCAGAAGAAATCCGGTGGAGGCACTAAGGTATGAGTAACTACCTGGGCGAAATTGCTGCGCTGCTCACAGCTTTGTGCTGGGCGATCTTTTCCTCTTCAGGGCATTTATTATGATAGGAGCGAGAATCTCAATGTTAATTATGGCTCTTGTCCCACCTATTGCAGCACTTATCGGTTGGATTACTCTGGGTGAAGTTTTATCAGGAATTGAGTTTCTGGGCATGGGTGTAACCATGTCAGGAATCCTTCTGGTTATGTTGTCGAGGCGCAAATCCGGGAATGAGGTATCACTTAAGAAAGGAAAACTTGGTCCTGTGGTCCTTGGAAGTGTGCTTGCACTTGGTGGCGCCATTGGTCAGGCTACAGGATTGGTATTGAGCAAAAAGGGGATGCAGGATATGGATCCCTTTGCAGCAACCCAGATCAGAATTATGGCCGGAGTGATCGGATTTCTTATTGTGATTACCCTGTTTAAGCGCTGGCAGAAAGTATTTGGTGCATTAAGGGATCTGAAGGCCATGAAGTTTATGACCCTTGGTTCGTTTACAGGACCGTTCCTTGGAGTAAGCTTTTCACTAATGGCGGTTCAGCATACAGATACAGGTGTGGCAGCCACCCTTATGGCCCTTACACCAGTGATGATAATTCCCCCGGCAATATTACTGAAAAAGGAGAAAATACACCCTGTGGAGATTGTTGGAGCAATAGTAACTGTGGGAGGTGTGGCGTTATTCTTTTTTTAGTTAAACTGACTGTCCATGTCATTGCTCTTCTTGCTCTTCTGGTGGATCCTCTGCTTTCCTTCGGTCCACATATGCATCACGTTTGAGAAGAGAATCACCAGGGAAGCAACACCGGCCAGTGCCAGTACATAGACCAGCAGGGCCCCGTAGGGTACTAAATAGTAGAAGATAATAATGGACAGGGTAACCCAGACACCCATACACCAGGGACAGGTGATAATTGAACTGAGTGTGCCTACTACGTAGAGACCTTCCCTCTTCTTCAATACATCCCGCAAGTACTTGAATATCTTTTCAAACACCAGAATGCGCGTCATCCGGTAGGAGGCAAGAATAATTACCACAGCCTCTTTAAAGGAAATTTCCCTGATATCGTCTCCGTCGAGTTCCAGCAGATATCCCACTACAAATACCAGCCCAAAAAAAACAAAGGCAGACCAAAAATTCCACGCCTGATGCTTTCTCTCACTCATAGTTCTAAGTTTGGATGATTGACCAGCAATATACAAAACTATTTTTTATGGTGGATCTTGCTCATAGCCAGTTCGGTCATGGCTGTAATTGTAAGGGCTGGATTTACCCCCGGGTTTGAAGATATGGCGCTTCCGTCACAAACGTAAAGGTTATGGTAGCCAAACACTTTATGATCCTTATCAATCACACCTCTTTCAGGATCCTTTCCAATAACACAACCCCCAAGTATATGAGCAGTTGTTGGAGTACCTGTCAATGCTTCGGTGGTCATCACAAAGGGAGTACCCTCCACCTGAGCAGAGGTAGCTTCTGCCAGCTCTTTTGCAAAAGGCATAAAGGCCGAAGGAGCCGGTCCGGTTGATAAGACAGATTTCAGATTGATAAATCCCTTCCTAAACCTGAGGGTGCTGTCAATTTGCTGCATAAATAGCAGTATGACAGATTCCTTGGCAAAATTGCGGCTGAAATAAATTTTGAGCCAGGGGACCGGTTTGGTGATCAGTTTCCAGAAAAGCTTAAGGATGCGACCAACCACACTTTTTCCATGTGTAAGTGGTACACCCAGCATTTTCCAAAATCCCGAACCACTGCCATAACGAACGGACTCCAGGTGGGTATCATTGTCAGGAGGGAAAATGGATCCAATGGCAACCCCCCGTGAGAAGTCCTTCTCTTTCTGCCTGGAGTGAATCAGAACCAGGCTTTCATTATTGGTCCTTATCTGTGCGCCGATCTGGTCACTAAGCCCCATCAGGTATCGCCTTTTCATATCGAGCATGAGCCTTACGGTTCCCAGCACGCCTCCAGCCAGTATAACTCCCCTGGATTTGAGATGTACCTTTCCCTTAAGAAGTTTAGTGGAGTTAATCACAGTTACCTGATAACCATCCCTTCCACTGTTGTTTTCGATGGCTTCGACCCGAATTACTTTTTTACAGTCTAAAACTTTTACACCCTTTTTTTCGGCCAGGTAGAGGTAATTCTTATCCAGGGTATTTTTAGCATTGTACCTGCATCCTGTCATGCATGATCCACAAAAATTACATCCCGATCGACGCGGACCATCTCCTTCAAAATAGGGATCCGGAACCTCCTCTTCAGGTTCTCCAAAAAATACAGCCACATGGGTAGGTTCAAACTTGTCAGACTTCCCATAACTGGCAGCCACAGCTCGCAGGGCTTCATCCGAATCGTAGAGTCCGGGATTCTCAACAGCTCCCAGCATCTGTTCAGCTTCCCTGTAGTGTGGTTCCAGTTCTTTTTTCCAATCAAGCAGTCCGGCCCAGCTACCCGATTGAAAGAAGCTTTTCTCAGGGCGGGGTAATGTATTTGCATAAACCAGGGATCCACCTCCAACCCCCACTCCGCTGAGGATTCCCACATGCTTCAAAAGGGTCATCTTAAAGAATCCATGAAACCTGAACATAGGCAGCCACATCCACCTTCGGAGGTTCCAGTTGGTTTCAGGAAACTGTTCAGGAAACCAGCGTTTCCCTTTTTCAATCACCAGCACTTTGTATCCTTTCTCCGAAAGACGAAGTGCTGATACAGATCCTCCGAAACCCGATCCTACGATGATATAGTCAAAATCATAATTCATGGAACAACTAAATAGGCATTGATAGGCCAGTGTGATTTGAAATCCTTAATTTTGATTTCAGAAAGTTATGTATACGAAAGAAGAATCCAAAGCACTGAGAGAAGAATTCTGGGAAAGGTTTAAGATCCTGTCAAAGAGGAAGCGTTTGCGAAAAAAACTGCCGGGGGAGTGGGTTCTTACCCAGACGGGCGTAAAAGCCCTGAACCTTAGATTTCATGTGGACAGGGAGGTGGCACAGGTGGGTATTGATCTGGAAACCAGGAATATGGATAAGAGATTCGAACTTTATGAGAAGTTGGAATCAGTAAAAAAAGTCCTGGAAGAAGCTATGAATGAGCCCCTGATCTGGGAACTGGAGTACATCCGGGAAAATGGGAAATCGGTGAGCCGGATCTATCTGCAAATGGACGGAATTGATATATACAACAAAGATACCTGGCAAACTGCGCACCAATTTATGTTCGACAGAATGAGTAAACTTGAAGCATTTTACCTGGAGTACACAGATTTCTTCAAGTACGCATGAAAAGGGAGAAACTAACTATGAAAAGAAGATTTCAAATTTTAGTTCTATCCTTAGTTACAACTCTGGGAGGGTCCTTTAACTTATGCTACTGCCAGGAAGCAACCGGTCCCGTGAATCGGCAACCAGCAGTAGCCGGCAGTTTCTACCCGGCCAACAGAACAGAGCTGAAGGCCCAACTAGCACAATTGTTCAGCGAGGCCGAACCCATAAGTTTTGAAGGGACCATTCAGAGTCTTATTGTACCGCATGCCGGGTATGCTTATTCAGGAAAAGTGGCAGCATCAGGTTATAAAAGCATACCTGAAGATGCTGAGTACAAAAATGTGTTTATCATTGCTTCGTCCCACCGGGAGCATTTCAATGGTGCATCTGTATACAGTGTGGGAAATTACCTTACTCCGCTTGGAGAAGCCAGGATAAACAGGGAGATTGCCAGTACACTTATAGCAGAAAACAAGTCTGTTTCATTCTATGAAAAGGCCCATGAAAGAGAACATAGCATTGAGGTACAGATTCCTTTTATTCAGTACCGATTTGGAGATATACCCATTGTTCCCATAGTGATGGGCTCGTCGTCCATTTCAGCCGCACGTGATCTGGCCGCAGCCCTGCTGCCCTATTTCACACCAGACAATCTGTTTATTATCAGTTCAGATTTCTCTCACTACCCATCTTACAACAATGCAAACAGGATTGACAGGCTTACCGGGGAAGCCATACTGAAGAAGGATCCTGAGTATTTCTACAATATCCTCCGAAAGAACAGCCAGGAATCGGTTCCCAACCTCTCCACCTCTACTTGTGGCTGGAGTTCTATAATGACCATGCTATATATGGCTCAACGAGAGAGTGATCTGGTGGTCTCACCAATTATTTACCAGAATTCGGGTGATGCGGCCATAGGGGATAAAGAACGTGTGGTTGGGTACTGGGCCATAGCCACTCACAGCCTGGCCAGGGATTCGAAAGACTACTCCCTGACTGAGGCCCATAAAGAGTCCCTTCTGGGTATTGCAAGGAATACCCTTGAAACCTTCATCCAAACAGGTGAACTGGTTGAGGTTCCACCCCAGACCTTAGCACCGATTTTAAAGGATACTGCCGGAGCATTTGTCAGCCTTTATATGGGCGGGAGACTTCGGGGATGCATCGGAAACTTCAACCCCACAAACCCTCTCTACCTGGTTGTACAGGAGATGGTACTGGCTGCGGCCACCCGCGATAACCGCTTTGCACCGGTAGAGAAATCAGATCTGGAATACATCGATCTGGAAATATCGGTTCTTACTCCTCTTCAGAGGATCACCTCTGTGGACGAGTTCCAGTTGGGCAAGCATGGAATCTATATGACCAAGGATGGAAAATCGGGTACTTACCTTCCCCAGGTAGCAAAAGATTCAGGGTGGAATACAGAAGAATTTCTTGGACATTGTGCCCGTGAAAAAGCAGGAATTGGCTGGGATGGATGGAAGGATGCAGATCTGTATGTGTATGAGGCCATTGTATTTGGTGAAGAAAAAAGAAAATGACTCAGGGACCTTATCATCTGATATCCATTGGATTGCTATTTATTTTAGGGTACTTTTTCAGCTTGTTGATGCTTCGCATGCAACTGATCCAAAAACCTGACCACCGAAAAGTCTGGAATATAGGGTTGCTGTTGTTTTTCTGTTCCACTGCCCTTCTGGGATTTCTTCTGGCAGTGAAAGTCAACTACAAACTGGAAATATCCTGGATAGAGGATGCCATGCTATGGCATGTGAATCTGGGGATTGGATTCGCTTTTATAGCTCTGTTCCACCTCACCTGGCACCTTAACTACTACCTGAAGAAAAGATCCCGGCATCGGGGTTCAATTGAGAGAGAAAATTGGACTCCACACCTCATTGTAACTCCGATGCAACATAAGCTTCTTTTTCTGCTTCTTGGATATATTAGTATCCTGTCGCAGATGGTGCTCCTAAGGGAGTTTATTAAAACTTTTCATGGCAATGAACTGATCATCGGAGTTTTCCTGGCCTTATGGATGACTCTGACTTCCGCTGGTGCCTGGGCCGGGGTGCGTTACAGGAAAAAGATAGGACTACCCTCAATCTTAAGGGTTTATCTAAGTCTGGGAAGTGCTGCCCTGGTCATTTATATGTTACTGATCCTCATAGACAGGTTTCTCTTCCTCCCTGGTTATGAACCGGGCACTATGGCTTCGATGATCTATATAATACTGTTAATCAGTATATTTACACTTGTATCGGGATTTCTCTTCTCCTACCTGACAAGAGCTGTTAAAACAGATATCCCAGATGCAAGGAATTACATGCTCGACTCACTTGGGTCACTTTTTGGAGGATTTCTTTTTGGATTGATACTGGTGTTTGCTTTTAATAACATTCAAATAATTTCTCTCTTATTGCTCACCACCTTCCTTACAGTGATCCTGGGCTTTAGATATCCCTCAGCAACCTACCGGAGATTGGGTTTGCTATTGCCAGCCCTATTGCTTTTTCTCCTCTTCAGTTTTCCAGGTGTTAGAAAAAGTATAGAGGGACTCAGATACAAAAAAGAGGTTGTACTGGAAACCAGGGACACTCCATATGGGAATATTACACTTACCGAAAGGAATGGTCAGGTAATCGGATATATGGATAGGAACCCTATTATGCAGACAGGAGATCTGTCCAGGGCCGAGGAGTCAGTTCATTACCCGGCATTGCAGCACCCTCACCCCTCCTCATTTCTGCTGATGGGTGGAGGCTTGTCCGGGACCATCTCCGAGGTAAAAAAATACAGACCCCGCGTTTTTGACTATTGCGATGCCGATCCATGGTTCTTCAAACTGGCGTTACCACACCTCCCTCCCACTGGTGAAGGGCAGTTCAACTTTATACCCATGGACGGAAGGAAATGGCTGATCAGAGCTGAGGGTGTATCCTATGATGTGATTATCTCCGGAGCACCCGATCCCTATACCCTTGGATGGAACAGGTATTTCACCACTGAATTTTTTAACCTGGTGAGGCTCCATCTCGCACCCGATGGTATATTTTGTATGCAACTTACCGCTGGAGGAAATTACATCAATGACAAGGGAATCAGAGTGCTGAACATAAACTATCGAACCTTAAAAGAGAGCTTTGCCCACGTGGTTATCGTGCCTGGACAGATCTCCTATTTCCTGGCATCGAAAAAGCCCATTTCACTAAACTTTCCGGCGCTTCTTGAAAAGCATCCCATTCAAACCACCTATGTACATCCGGATTATTTGGATGAGACACGGCTCACATTTGATAGTGATATGTTGATGGATCGTCTCAGTGAGGATGCCATAGGGATCAATAGTGATATGTGGCCCCGGCTATTTTTTAGCTCACTTGCAAACCTGGAAGCAAGAATGGGTAGCCACTCTCTGCTGGCAAGCGGCGTAATTGCCGTTATCATCTTCCTTCTGTTGATGTTGCTATTGCCCGCCCGGAGCACCGGAATCTATATGATGGGGTTTACCGGTGCCGGAATTCAGATCCTGTTAATTTTTATATTGCAATCGTTGTATGGTTTTGCATACCTGGCAGCTCCTTTAATGATCACCCTGTTTATGGCTGGGATTGTTCTGGGGATACGGGTATGGAAACCTTTAGTGCGCTCCGCATCACCCTCGAACATTTCAGCTATGATATGGTTTATGGCCCTAATAGATGCTTTAGGAGTGCTCCTTTTGAAATACAATTTACTTCTGTCAAATCCTCTGTTGGGTCAGATGGTTCTGGGATTAATGAATTTTATTCCAGGTATTATTGTGGGTTCGGTCTATGGTATGTCGGTGAGACTCTCCAAACTCGACGGTTTTATTAATAGTGGCAGGTTGTATAGCGCCGACCTTGCAGGAGCTGCCCTGGGATCTTTTTTACCTGTAGTGTTTTTGCTTCCCTTGATTGGCGTTGCAAATACCTTTATATTGTTCTTTGGTATCAATGTAGCCACCGGATTATTTCTTCTGTTCCGCTGGCGATGAAGGAGAATTGCGATGGATAAACGAACCTTTCTCAAAACTGGTTTATGTGGAGCAGCCGGCACTGTTATTTGTCCGGGTAGCCTCTATGCCAGCCCCGCAGAAAAGCCCTGGAAATGGAGCCGGGTAGCTTTATACCAGGTGGAGACATCAAGGGGCATTCGTTGTCAGATCTGTCCCAATGAATGCACCCTAAAAGAAGGAGAGCTCAGCGATTGTCACAACCGAAAGGTATATGATGGCAAACTCTATACCATAGCCTATGGAAACCCATGCGCCATACACATCGATCCCATCGAAAAAAAGCCCCTTTACCATTTTAAACCGGGATCAAATGCTTTTTCTATAGCAACAGCGGGTTGTAATCTTGCCTGTCTGAATTGTCAGAACTGGACCATTTCACAATCGTCGCCGGAAGAGACTCAAAACTACGATCTGATGCCTGACAAGGTAGTATCACAGGCCCTTAAGTACAATTGTGACAGCATAGCATATACCTATTCAGAACCTATCACTTTCTATGAGTATATGTATGATTCCGCAAAGGTGGCTCACGATGCAGGGCTAAAGAACGTACTTGTTTCTGCCGGGTATATCTACAATGAACCACTCCTCCAGTTATGCAAGGTCATAGATGCAGCAAATATTGATCTCAAATCACTGGATGATGTCATCTATCTCAAACTAAATGCCGGAAAGCTTGAGCCCATTCTCAATACATTGAAGACTCTCAAAGATGAAGGGGTATGGCTGGAGATCACCAACCTGGTGATACCCTCCTGGACCGATGACCTGGATATGATCAAGCGAATGTGTGGATGGTTAAGCGAAAACGGTTTTAGTGATACGCCTTTGCACTTCTCCCGGTTTCATCCCCAGTATAAACTACAGCGACTCCCGTCTACTCCTGTTCAAATCCTCGAGTCAGCTAAACAGATTGCACTGGCAGAAGGGCTGGATTATGTGTACATTGGAAATGTCCCCGGGAACAGCTCCACACATACCACCTGTCCACATTGCAATCACATGCTGGTTGAGCGATCCGGCTACCATATTGCCACATTTCAGATAGATACGGACAGCTGTCCCAATTGCTCTCACAAAATTCCGGGGATCTGGAATTAAACCGGCACTTCAGGTTGAACTCTTCTCTTTGCCGGGCGTTATAATCATTACCACCATTACTACTTCACCTCGCTTACATCTTAATTATATAGATAATGAAAACACTATTTGTTTGCACAATTCTGGTCCTAACTCTCAATACATCCGGTCAGGATACTATTACAAGTCATAAAAACGTTAATGCCACCGCTATGAATTCAAAAGAGTATAATAAGCTTACAGAGATGGAGGAGATTGTGATCCTGCATAAAGGAACTGAAAGACCCTGGTCGGGTAAATACGTGGATCACAATGAGACCGGAGTATATGTTTGCAAACGTTGTAACGCTCCCCTTTACAGATCCGGTGACAAATTCGACGGTCACTGCGGCTGGCCTAGCTTTGATGATGAAATAGACGGAGCTGTTAAGCGTTCTCTAGATGCTGATGGTCAACGCACCGAGATCCTTTGTGCCAACTGTGAAGGGCACCTCGGACATGTATTTATGGGAGAAGGATTTACCCCAAAAAACACCAGGCACTGTGTAAATTCTGTATCCATGGACTTCATACCGAAAAGATAACCAGGTTGTAAGGGCGATCATTTTTTCTTATATTCACCATTCTAAAACTAACTAGATCAACATGGGAAAAGGTGATATGAAAACCCGCAGAGGTAAATTATTCAGTGGAAGCTTTGGCGTATTAAGACCTCGTAAAAGAAATAAACCATTTAATGTAGTCTCAACAACCAAAAAAGTCGTTGACACCGAAGAAAAACCCAAAACCTCAAAACCAAAAGCCGCAGATCCTAAGCCCAAGGTAGAGGAAACCCCAAAAGCAGAGGAAACCCCAAAAGCAGAGGAAACTCCAAAAGTAGAGGAAACTCCAAAAGTAGAGGAAACTCCAAAAGCAGAGAAAAAGCCTGCTGCTGCTGCTAAGAAAGCGGCACCGAAGAAAACAGCTGCAAAAAAAGCTCCTGCAAAAAAACCAGCTGCAAAAAAGGCTCCAGCCAAGGATGTAAGTGAGGCTAAAGGTAAAGAGGAGAAGCCACCCAAAGTAGAGAAGCCACCCAAAGAGGAGAAGCCACCCAAAGAAGAGAAACCACCCAAAGAAGAGAAACCACCCAAAGAAGAGAAGCCGGAAAAAGAGAGTTAGATGTAACTGAAGTGAGGGTGAAAGTGTAGGAGAATGAGCAATGTTTGCCATACTTGATATTGAGACCACAGGGGGAAGTCCAAAAACCGAGAAAATAACTGAAATCGCCATTTTCTTTCATGACGGGGAGAAAGTGATCAGTGAATGGTCTACTCTGCTTAATCCAGAAAAGAATATACCCTACTTCATTACCGGTCTCACCGGGATTACCAATGAAATGGTGGCCGATGCTCCAAAGTTTTACGAAGTGGCCAGGGAGCTTGTAGAACGTACAGAAAACCACACCATTGTCGGTCACAATGTAAATTTTGATTATTCCTTTATAAAAAGTGAATTCAAAAGACTTGGCTTTGAGTATGACCGGAAAACATTGTGCACCGTTAAGCTGAGCCGGAAAATCTTGCCTGGTCATAAGTCTTACAGTCTTGGTAAAATCTGCAAGGATCTGGGTATAACTATCATGGACCGTCACAGGGCTGCAGGTGATGCACTGGCTACGGTGAAGCTGTTTGAAATGCTCCAGGATAACCAGAATGGAGATAACGGACTGGACATAATCTCAGAACCCAGGGGCAGGTATAAGAATCTAAATGAGAATCTGACAGTTGAAGCTATTGAGAGCCTGCCTGAAGCTTGTGGCACCTACTACTTTTTCGACGACAAGCAGCAACTACTCTACATTGGAAAGAGTAAGGACATTCGTCACAGGGTACTCTCTCACCTGGGGAATACAACCAGCAAGAGAGCCATGGAGATGAAGCAGCGCATTCACTCTATCTCATATGAGCTTACCGGCAGTGAACTTATAGCACTTCTAAAGGAGTCTAAAGAGATTAAAGAGCAAAAGCCCATGTATAACAGGGCCCAAAAGCGATCCTCATATTATTGGGGACTCTATGCGGGCAAGGATGAATTTGGGTATATCACATTTTCGCTCAGGAAAATTTCAGAAATGCCAGAAGACCCGGTTACCAGCTATAACAATAAAAAGGAGGCCAGGGAAGCCATTACCAGAATGGTGGAGAAAAACTGGCTGTGTCAAAAACTGAGCGGACTTTACCAAACAGATGGAGCCTGTTTTCACCACACCATCAGGCAATGCAATGGAGCCTGCGTACAGGGAGAATCGGTATCGTCCTACAATAAAAGGGCTGAGACTTTGCTCGATAACCTGAAGCTTGACAGGGGAAATGTTTTGATCATTGATCAGGGCAGAGAGCCCGAAGAACGCAGTTTGGTTCGGATTGAAAAGGGAATGTATATGGGGTACGGTTACCTTTCAGTAAATGAGTCTTATTTGGGAATTGAGCAGATGCTTGATTGCATCAATCCGGCACTGGATAACAGGGACATACGCCAGATACTGAAAAACTGGCTGAAGAAAAACAAGGTTGAGAAGATGCTCTATTATTGAACCATTCTGGCCCTTATTAAGGCATATCCTCCAGGTCCTCCAGATTCTCGAGTCCGGGCATATCCAACCCGGAAGCTATGCTTGATATGCTTTCAAGGTCAATGTCACCCTGTATGGCTATAAGCACATCCTCACCTCCGCCGCTGACTATCAATAGAAATTCGGAGATCTTCCCTCCTTCTTCCCTGGCCAGAAAAAGCACGTCTTCTTCAGAATCTTTCACTACCATCATCTCCTGGTACTCATCCCTGGGCAACATCTCAAGCAGCTCTTTACCAAATGCTTCTGAGTTACTGCCATCCTGTGTCAGAATTTTAATGGAATTGATCCCAGAGGTGGCTTTCTTGAATTCATTATACTCGGGATCATCCACATCCAACTGGCTTAGCATTTTAAACATAAAGCTCGAGATATAGACTGTTGTGTATCCATCCTTGCCGCTGTATTTATCAAAAACCTTGTCAACAGCTGATTTCTGTCCAAATACCATCAGGGTAAAAATGATCACTACCCCACTTAAAATTATCCGTTTCATCGTATCTATTTTTATGTTTTTTTCTTTTTTTTCACTGAGTACTGAGTACTATCCACTGAGCACTCATATTATCTTTCAAACTCCCTTACCCGTTGCAACTGTCCAAGCAAGCTAAGCTCCTTGGTACCTTTATTGATCTTTGATAGCGATTTCAAGGGATCTGAGGTTTTATCCACATACTGCTTCACATGTTCAAGCTCACTGGTACCAATGTTGAGTTTTGCTGAAACATATGCCAGTGTTCGTTTTGCTTCTTCATAGGCATCAGAAGGATTCTCATACGTATCTGCCATTTCATGCGAAGCCAGCAGAGAGGTAGTATCCGTTCTTACGTAGAACAGATAAACTGCAATCATCACCAATAATCCTGCTGCGAGTCCCGACAGTGAGAAAACTGATATCCTGCGGGTACGTGTGACTTTTCTCTCCACCTGATCAATAGAATCTATGATTTTTTGATTAAGGTCATCCGGAACAACAACAGTTTGATCTCCGGTTCCAATGGATAGGAACAGCTCCTTGTCAGGAATAAACTCCTCAGGTACCGTGTGGGAAGAGAAGTAATCGTATAACTTCTCTTCCTCCTCCAGCGTGGTTTCCCCGAGGTAGAACCTGTCCAGCATCTTACGTATT
>JAOZUK010000690.1 GCA_029938715.1 Bacteroidales bacterium
CCTGGTTTGATGAAGCAATGTTACAGTAGATCTGGTGGAGTTGGAGCACATCAAAGCAATAGGTCATAATCGTCTCCAGGGCTTCGCGGGCATACCCTTTGCGGCGATCCGAAGGGTCGGCCATAAGGATTCCAACTCCGGCCCGGCTGTGAAAGGGATCAAAATCGAAAAGGTCGATGGCCCCCACAGGTCGTTTGTTGCTGTTCAGTTGAATGATCAGCCTGAGCTGTTTCATTTCGAAGATGTCCTTGCCGGCATTCTCCAGGTACTGCTTTAACACGAAACGGGAGAAGGGAACCAGGGTTCCTGACATTTGCCACACGGAGGTGTTGTTCTCCCAGATGTATAACAGATCCAGATCCTCGGGTTCGGGTGCCCTGAGGTTAATGGTTTTATTGGTAAGCTTGTTCACACTATTTCTGCTTAAAGGAGATGACCCTGTAGCTTTTGTTTTGGCCCGGAAGCGCCTTGAAAGAATCTGTTTCGGCATCGTAGAGCACTTCTATCTCTTCTCCGGTTTCTTCATCCACCAGGATGATGGCAAAGTCTTCGCGACTCACTCCCTGCTTATCCACTGCCAGGGTAAGCCCCTCTGGAAGGAATCCTTCTTCATTTAGAATTTCAATATACCAGAGATCACGCAGACCTATTGCCTCATTGGTAAACCTGGTATATAGACCTGCGAGCCCTTCATTGAGCGGCACAAACTGGGTGTTGTCTCCGGTGGTGTTGATGGGATAGCCAATGTTGGTGGGCTGGCTCCATGAGCCGTCCACCTGGAGTTCGCACCTGAAAATATCGAATCCTCCCATATTAAAATGTCCTTCTGATGCAAATAGAAAACGTCCCTCGGCAGGTGCAATGTAACCAGAGGTCTCATCCCTGTCGGTATTGATCCCAGGACCCATATTTACAGGTTCTCCCCACTGTCCATCAGGCTGTCGATCCGAATACCACAAATCCAATCCACCTTCTCCGCCTCTGCGATCGCTGGAAAAATAGATTCTGCTTCCGTCGGGACTGATGGATGCATGGTCTTCGTCCGAATTGGTGTTTATGGACCCATGAACAGGTTGGGCCGGACTCCACAACAATCCGTCGTAGGAGCTGTAGTAGATATCCTTATCCCCCTTTTTTGGGTGTTTGGAAAGCAACAGCATGGTTCCGTCGGCTGAAAGACCGGTAGGAAAGAGGTCCCCGTCGGAAACAATCTGAGGGGTGATTAGTGCAGGAATGCTCCACTTGTCACCGTCCCTTTTTGACATATAGACTGCTTCATAAAAGGATTTTGTGTTCACCCATATCATCATTTTCCCATCGGCAGAGATTACTCCGCTGTAGTCGTGATCAGTGGTATTGATGGGCTCATTGAAGAAGAGAGCCCTGAGCTTAAGTTCGGCATCCCTGATAATTTTGGCCCGTTCTACAGACCTTATCTCATCCTCAGTGATGCGGGCATTGTATTCTTTTTCGAAGTTGGGAAGGGATTTAAACTTCTTTAGTGCAGCAAGGGCCTCGTCCATCTGGTTGGTCTTTCGGTAGGCTTCAGCCAGGTAAAACCAGG
>JAOZUK010000249.1 GCA_029938715.1 Bacteroidales bacterium
GGGCTCCGCCGGAAGGAGAGAATGAGTATCCCTGGTGGAAGTACATGAACCGGCCACTGGCCACTTTTGATGAGTTTGAATACCTTGATGATCATGCAAGAGGCGCTAAAAGTGCCTGTTTTGTTGCCTATGTGGGCCGCCGGATCGACTATGGAAACAGCAACATAGATGGGGCGGGCATTCTGGGAGCAACCGAAGAGTTCAAGGACATAAGGTCATTTGAACTGGAAAAGGGAAGGTATTTCTCTCCAATAGAGACCAAAGCTGGAAGAAATGTAACTGTTATAGGGTACACCATCGCAAAGAAACTTTTTGAGGGGGCTAATCCCATTGGCAAACACATTGAGATTTTTGGAAGCAAGGTGCTGGTTATCGGTGTGGTTGAAAAGGAGGGGAAAGGCACTTTCAGTGGAATGATTCTGGATGATGTGGCCCTGCTGCCCATTCAGTTTTTTACGAACTATATTGATATCAGGAAGGAGTTCGCCAATCCTCAGATCTGGGTGCAGGCCAAACCCAGGGTGGGCGTTGAAGAACTTACCCTTGAGGTCACTCAATTGCTTCGCTCCTACAGGAGGTTGCAGCCACTTGATGAGGATAATTTCGCCATCAATCAGACCAGTATCATTAACAACCAGCTGGATCAACTGTTTGCGGTTCTGAAAATAGCAGGATTTTTCATAGGTGTCTTTTCCATTATCGTGGGTGGATTTGGAATTGCCAATATCATGTTTGTTTCTGTAAAGGAACGAACCCACATCATCGGTGTTCAGAAAGCCCTGGGTGCAAAAAAATACTTTATTCTGCTTCAATTCCTGTTTGAATCCATCATGTTATCGGTGGCCGGCGGAATAATCGGATTATTGATTGTTTTTATATTGGCCACTGTTATCTCGATTTCCAGCGATTTTGCTGTCTACCTGACCATGGATAACATTGTACTGGGTATCGGTATATCAAGCTTGATCGGATTGGTCAGTGGAATCTTTCCTGCCTGGCAAGGAGCCAGGATGGACCCGGTAGTGGCCATCAATACCACTTTCTGATTACAGCTTTAATCAGATGAATACGCTATAGAGGATTCTACCCATCAGGAAGTAGATAAACAGTCCCATAATATCATTCATGGTGGTGATAAAAGGCCCAGTGGCCAGTGCGGGATCAATCTTCACTTTGTTGAGTAACAGGGGGATCAGGGTGCCAAAAAGAGCCGCAAATATGATCACAATAAACAGAGAGGAACTTACGGTAAAGGTAAGTGCTAGATTCTTACTGATGAAGTAGTTATATAAAAAGAGAATGCCCGATAGTATCAGTCCATTGAGCAAAGCAACCAGTGTCTCTTTTCCCAGTTTTTGATAAGTGCTTTCCAACCCCAGGCTGTTGCTGGCAATCCCCTGTACGATGATGGCAGAGGACTGGATTCCCACATTTCCGGCCATGGCCGCAATCAGAGGGATAAAGAACGCCATTTCAGGATTTATTTTGATATCCTCTTCAAATCGCCCAATCACTGCGGCTACAACGATCCCACCCAGTAATCCGATTATCAGCCATGGCAATCGTGCTCTGGATAACCTGCCCGGTGAGTCTGTGGTCTCCACATCGGTGGTGATACCAGAAGCCAGCTGATAATCCCGTTCAGCTTCGTCTCTGATCACATCCACAACATCGTCAATGGTGATTCGTCCCATTAACCTTCCAATGGAGTCGATCACCGGAAGCACAATGAGGTCATATTTCTCCATGATCTGGGCTACCTCCTCCGAAGGTGTGTCGGTTTGAACCGACCTCACTTCAGCATCAAACATATCCTTCACCCTGGTTGAAGCACTAGCCAGGAGAAGTGCTTTTAGCGAGAGTATACCAAGGAGGACATTATCATCGCTAATTACATAGATGTAATAGATTTCATCCAGGTCTTCAGCCTGTTTACGCATCTCCCGGACGCATGTAGCCACCCCCCAGTTCTCATTGACTCTGATAAGCTCTTTGGCCATGAGGCCGCCGGCGGTATCGTCATCATAACTCAACAGATCGACAATGTCGCCTGCCTGTTCAACATCATCAATATGAAGCAATACCTCCTGCTTCTTCTCTTCTTCCAGATCCCTGATAACATCGGCCGCGTCGTCCGACTCCATGTGGTCGATAAACTGACTGGCGATTATATCTGAAGGAAGGGCTCTGAGGATTTTCTCACGATCATCATCTTCCAGTTCTACCAGAACATCTGAAGCTTTTCCCGGATCGAGTAGCAGAAAAAGATAGGTAGCCTCCTCCAGGGAGAGGCTTTCATAGATCTCAGCAATATCCGCTGGATGAAGGGTTTCAAGCATGGATAGAGCCGCCGCATCGTCCTTTACATCGATAATTGCTCGAAGCTCGTTTATGTATTCTCGGGTCAGGTCGGTACTCATGACTTTGTCAATTGGGATTCAACCCAATTGGTTAATTTAATGAACTCTGGAACCCCCAGTTGTTCAGGTCTTTTCGAGAGTAACTCGAAATCCTCGTCCAAATGTAATAAAATTGATTTTAATGAGTTTCTGATCATCTTCCGGCGTTGGTTAAAAGTGCATTTAACCACTTTAACAAAGAGCTGTTCATCGCAGGGCAAAATGGTGGTGCTGTTTTTTGTTAACCTGATCACGCCTGAGGTTACTTTGGGAGGAGGAAAGAAAGACCCGGGTTTAACCGAAAACAGGTACTGGATTTCGTAATAGGCCTGGAGCAGCACACTCAGGATTCCATATGCTTTTGACCCTGGGGGAGAGGCAATGCGTTGGGCCACCTCTTTTTGTATCATACAGACCACCGAAGGGATCCGACTGCGAAATTCCAGGACCCGAAAAAATATCTGGCTGGAGATATTGTAAGGAAAATTACCAATCACATGAAACTTGTCAGTGGTGTATTGATCTATATCAAGCTTAAGAAAATCGGCTTCAATGAGCTGGTCATTAAGTTCGGGCCACTTCTGCTTCAGGTGGATCGAAGATTCGGGATCAATCTCAACCGGTAATAAACGGATCTCCTTTTCCAGAAGATATCCGGTAAGGATTCCTGTGCCCGGTCCCACCTCAAAAACTGTCTCTCCGGGATTGGGCTCCAGTGCATCTACAATTCGTTTGGCTATGGCCTGGTCAGTGAGGAAATGCTGACCAAGACGTTTTTTTGGCTTTACCATCTGTAGTCAAAGTTAAAATGATTTAGGTATTTTTGGCATTCAGTTAATTAAAAGAGATGATAAAGCTTAAAAATCCATACGCTGAACTTCCAGGTTACAACTGTTTTGGTTGTAGTCCGAATAACCCCATGGGTTTAAAAATGGAGTTCTACAGAGAGGACGATGAAATTGTAAGCACCTGGGACCCGGAAAAAAACTTTGAAGGATTTCACGATATCCTGCATGGAGGGATTCAGGCTGCCATGATGGATGAAATTGCCAGCTGGGTGGTCTTTGTAATTCTGGAAACCGCGGGAGTTACCTATCAGCTGCAGACTAAATACCGAAAACCTGTAAAGATATCCAAAGGTCAGATGACCCTGAGGGCCAAACTTATAAAACAGCGCAGAAGAGTCGCCACCATTGAAGTCACTCTTCTGGATGGAGAGGGAATTGCCTGTTCCGAAAGTGTGGTGGATTATTTTATATTGACTCGCGAAAAAGCTGAGAAAGAGATGTATTTTCCGGGGATAGAGGCTTTTTACAATAAATAAAAAATGAAGTACGATTTTGATAAGATCATTAACCGAAAGGGCACAGAGAGTGTAAAGTACGACCTGGCCGAAAAATTGTTCGGGAATGGCGGGGTTCTTCCCATGTGGGTAGCTGATATGGACTTTGAGGTAGCTGATTTTATAATAGAGGCCCTGTCTGAACGCATTAAACATTCCGTATTTGGTTATACATACAGGCCCGACAGGTTTTTTGAAATCATAGCCTCCTGGATAAATAGAAGGCATGGATGGGAAATCAGTCCCGACTCCATTGGATTTAGTCCGGGTATCGTTCCGGCACTCAATATGTGTGTGCTGGAATTCACAGATCCAGGTGATAGGGTGGTGGTTCAACCCCCGGTCTATTTTCCGTTCTTTTCCGCCATTACCAATCATGGAAGGGAGCTGGTTTATAATCAACTGAACCAGCGGGATGGATATTATGAGATCGACATTGACTCTCTGGAAGCCACCTTCAAAGAGGGAGCAAAGCTGTTTTTCTTTTGCAATCCCCATAATCCTGTGGGCCGGGTCTGGAACAGGAAGGAATTGGAAAAGGTGGCTGATTTATGCATCAGATATAATGTTCTGGTTGTAAGCGATGAAATTCATTCAGATTTGATACTGGGAGATCATAGACACATACCACTTGCATCCCTGGGGAAGGAGATTGCAGATTTGACGCTTACATGCATGGCCCCCAGTAAAACTTTCAACCTGGCAGGCCTTTATACCTCCATGGTGATAGCCACCAATCCGGAGCTGAAGGAGCGGTATGAAAAAGTCCTCGATGCCGTTCATGTGGGAGGTGATAATATTCTCGGGCAGGTAGCCCTCGAAGCGGCCTATACCCATGGGGATGATTGGCTCGATCAGTTGCTTGTTTATCTGGAGAGTAACTATCAACTTCTATGCAGGAAGTTGAATTCTTCAGTTCCTGAGATCGTAATATCGCCTCTGGAAGCCACCTATCTGGTCTGGCTCGATTTTTCTTTCATGGGAAGGAGTGATAAGGAGCTCAATCGTTTTATTATCGATAAGGCTGGTCTGGGTTTGAATAATGGCCCCATGTTCGGACCGGGTGGAGAGCTACATCAAAGATTGAATATAGCAACACCTTCTAAAGTGGTTGAAGAAGGGGTTGGGCGATTGATCCGGGCCATAGAGGAGTGGAGATAATCCTTCTCCATTTAATCCACCTTGTGACACATTTACAAGGATTATTATCCTTTACAGACAATATGACAGTCATATTTTGTGTAAACATGCCATTATGGCAGTAGACTAGCAATGGCATCTGTTTTGATCTAATGGGAGCAGAGATTAAAACAAATTTGAACTAAAAATTATAGGAGGAACTTAAAATGTTAGCAAGAATCAACAGAAATTACGTACCCGCATACTGGGATGATTTTTTTAATGATCGTGTTTTCAACAATATTAACCATGCTCCGCGCAAAAACACATCGCCTGCAGTTAATATTATTGAGGCCGATAATGAATTCAAAATTGAGGTAGCTGTTCCTGGTCTTTCTAAAAATGATTTCAACATTGAAATAGAGGATGATGTCTTAACCATCTCATCTGTGGAGAATGAGAAAAAGGAAGAGGAGATACCGAATTATACCCGCAGAGAGTTCAATCTCAGCAGTTTTCAGAGGAGCTTCCAGCTTCCTGAAACCGTCGATCAGGATCAGATTCAGGCCAGTCACAAAGAGGGAGTATTAACCATTACATTGGTGAAGAAAGAGGAAGTAGTACAAAATGCTCCCAAGCAGATAGAGGTAAAGTAGAAAGTAGAAAGTAGAAAGT
>JAOZUK010000691.1 GCA_029938715.1 Bacteroidales bacterium
TTCAAGTGGTTCAAATTTGGGCCCATAGAATGGGCATGGCGTTGTATAACCTATAAAAAACTATTTCCAATTCTCAAAAAATAATTTTTAAATAATAAAAAAGAAATGAGAGGAATATCTAATGAAAGAAGAAATTTTGAAGTACTAAATGATGGTAGTGTAAATAAGTCAATAGCATTTACAAAAAAAGAAAGAGAAGAATTGGGATTAAGAGGATTGTTGCCCTACCCGGTTATGACTCAAGACATACAGGTAAAACGTGTGATGAATGCTTTAAGACGCATGTCTACTGACCTGGAGCGATATACAAGTTTAACAGTCTTACAGGAACGTAACGAGCAGTTATTCTATAGGGTCGTTATCGATCATATAGAGGAGATAATGCCCATCATTTATACCCCCACAGTAGGACAGGCGTGTACAGAATTTTCACATATTTTCAGACTTTCAAAAGGCTTCTATATTACCCCGGAGGATAAGGGAGATATCAGGAAAAACCTGGATAACTGGCCTGAAAAAGATGTTCGGGTTATCGTTGTTACAGATGGCCAGCGTATCCTTGGACTGGGGGATTTAGGTGCAAATGGCATGGGAATCCCCATCGGGAAACTATCACTATATACAGCATGTGCGGGAATACCACCTCACCAGTGTTTACCTGTAATGATGGACATTGGAACCAATAATGAGGAGATACGAAACGATATACTCTATCTGGGATACCCTCATGTGCGATTGGAGGGTGAAGCATATCTCGAAATGCTTGAAGAGTTCGTTATGGCAATACAGGATAAATATCCCAACGCATTAATACAATTTGAAGACTTTTTAACACCTAATGCTTTTGGATTATTGAAAAAATACAGAGAACGTGTTCTTTGCTTCAACGATGACATCCAGGGGACAGCAGCAGTTGCCCTGGCCGGTGTTTATGCCTCCACTAGAATAACAAAAATAAAATTTTCTGATTTAAGAATTATGTTTCTGGGTGCAGGTTCGGCTGCTACAGGCATTGCCGGTTTGATGGTTTCAGCTTTTGAAGATGAGGGGTTGACCAATGAAGAAGCGCGTTCCAGACTGTGGTTTGTGGATGTAAACGGATTGGTGGTTAATGGCAGAACTGACCTGTTGGAACATAACCTTCCTTATGCACATGACTTTGATCAACTTGATTTTATTGATGCCATTGATTCCATAAAACCACACATATTGATTGGTGCCACCGGAGCCCCGGGTACATTTACCCGGGAGGTCTTAGAACTGATGACTGCAATCAACAAGCGGCCCGTAATATTTGCACTATCCAATCCCACTTCCAAAGCAGAATGCACTGCAGAACAAGCCTATCAGTGGAGCGATGGAAAGGCCATTTTTTCCAGTGGCAGTCCGTTCGGTAAAGTTGTTTACAAGGGAAAGGAATTTTATCCCGGACAGGGGAATAATGCTTACGTTTTTCCCGGAATAGGGCTGGGAGCTGTTGTATCAAATGCCACGACCATTCCTGATGAACTGTTTTTAGTTGCTTCCCGAACACTTGCAAAATTGGTAAGCGAACAAAAC
>JAOZUK010000692.1 GCA_029938715.1 Bacteroidales bacterium
GTGCCGATATCGACTACGCACTGGCCGAAGCACACACAAAAGTGGGTGTAATTGGAATCAAGGTATGGATCATGAACGGAGAGATTTTTGGAAAGCGTGACCTTTCACCAAACATTGGTGCGTCCAATGTGAAGCCTAAGGGTGGAAGAGGACCAAGGAAAGATAACAGGCGCGACAACCGCAGAAACTAAGAGGCGCTGGATCGTAAAGAATAAACTGGAAAAACTTATATAATGTTACAACCGAAGAAGACCAAATACAGGAGAATGCAAAAGGGGCGCATGAAGGGAAATGCTCAGAGAGGCGCCGACCTTTCATTCGGGTCATTTGGTATCAAAGCACTTGAACCTGCATGGATTACCGGTCGTCAGATTGAAGCAGCCCGTCAGGCCATCACCCGTCATATGAAGAGGGAAGGACAGCTCTGGATTCGTATTTTCCCGGCAAAGCCTATCACTAAGAAGCCCGCCGAAGTAAGGATGGGTAAAGGTAAAGGTGCTCCGGAAGGATTTGTTTATCCCATTACTCCGGGCAGGGTTATTTTTGAAATAGAGGGAGTACCCTTTGAAACAGCCAAAGAAGCACTGCGTCTGGGATCACAGAAGTTCCCCGTCACCACCAAGTTCGTGGTCCGCAGGGATTATGTGGAAAATAATTAGTACTCAGTGGGTAGTACTTAGTAGGTAGTACTCAGTGGGTAGTACTCAGTAGGTAGTAGAAAGTAGATAGTAGAAAGCAGAAAAAACAATAACTCATGAAGAGTTCAGAAATTAGAGAATTAACAATAACGGAGTTGATGGAGCGCCTCGAAAGCGAGGAGAGCATGATGGTTCGTATGAAAATGAACCACGCTGTTTCGCCACTTGACAATCCCAATAAGATTATTGAAACACGCAAGGACATTGCAAGGCTGAAAACCGAGGTTACTGCCAGGCAAATTAAAGAGCAGTCTGAAAAGTAAGAATGAATATGGAAACAACAGCAAGAAGTACAAGACGCGAACGTGTGGGTGTTGTGGTAAGCAACAACATGGAGAAATCCATTATAATCACTGTGAAACAGAAGGTGAAGCATCCCATCTACGGTAAATTCGTGAATAAAACCTCCAGGTTCATGGCTCATGACGAAGAGAATACCTGCAATGTTGGAGATACAGTGAAGATCAGCGAGACCAGGCCCCTGAGCAAGAGCAAGAGGTGGAGATTAGTAGAAATTATCGAAAGAGCTAAGTAATCATGGTACAACAAGAGAGTAGATTAGCCGTAGCCGACAACAGTGGAGCCAAAACAGTTCTGGTCATCCGTGTGCTTGGTGGTACAAAAAAACGGTATGCATCCATTGGAGACAAGGTGATTGTAACTGTTAAGAGTGCCATCCCTTCAGGTGAAGTGAAAAAGGGCACCGTATCCACAGCGGTTGTGGTAAGGACCAAAAAGGAGATCAGGCGTAAAGACGGATCTTACATCAGGTTTGATGACAATGCGGTCGTATTGCTGAACAACGCTGACGAGATGAGGGGTACCCGTATTTTTGGGCCCGTCGCCAGGGAACTTCGTGACA
>JAOZUK010000693.1 GCA_029938715.1 Bacteroidales bacterium
CTGATTCAGGATGGTAAAACATCCAGGGAGTTTTCCATTGAAAGTCGTACTGTTCAATCTGACCAATCCCTGGACATTGTGATGCCTGCTCTGGGCGGTTTTGTTATCCGCTTAACTAATTAAGTACCTTGTATTGCTATTCCAATTATATCAATGATTAATGTGATGAAGAGGAACAATGTTTTCAGAATCTTGTCTTTAACCCTACTTACTGCAATACTACTTACAGGAGGAGGCTGTGGAACAGATGTAAAAAAGGAAAAAACCAAACCCAATATCCTTATTTTAATGTCGGATAACCACTCATGGAACCATCTGGGATGCTATGGCGATGCGGTCATACAAACCCCCAATATTGATAAATTGTCGGAGCAGGGGATTCGATTTACGAATGCCTATTGTTCGGCTCCATCCTGTTCCCCGGCACGTGCTTCTATGCTTACAGGTCAGGATATCTGGAGACTGGAAGAAGCGGCAAACCTGTGGGGTGGATTCCCGGCTCACTTCAAAGTCTACACGGAAATGCTGGAAGAGGCAGGCTACCTTGTTGGTTCCGAAGGAAAGGGCTGGGGACCAGGTGATTATGAGGCAAGTGGAAGGACACGTAATCCTGCCGGAGAAAGATATAATTCATTTGAGGAGTTTTATAATGAAAAAGAGAAAGGACAACCCTTCTGTTACTGGTATAGTTCACGGGATCCGCACAGGCCATATAAAGTTGAAGGCTGGAAAAAGGCTGGCATAAATCCGGATGAGATCCAGGTCCCGCCTTATCTACCTGAAGTTGATGATGTGAAGAAGGATATTGGAGACTATTATGCTGAAATTCAGAATTTTGACAGGGATGTTGCTTCCTACATCCAATTGCTCAAAGAGATGGGGCAGTTGGAAAACACCCTGGTTATAGTTTGTAGCGACAATGGATGGCAAATGCCCAGAGGCCTGGCTAATTTATATGATTTTGGAACAAGGATCCCTTTGATTATTTCAATGCCAGAAAGGTATAAGGAAGGCCGGGTTATTGATGATTTTGTAAGCCTTAACGATTTTGCCCCCACCTTCCTTGAACTTGCAGGAATTCCAATTCCCGAGGAGATGAACGCCAGAAGTTTTGTTAATCTTCTGGAGTCTGAAGAGGAAGGAGTGGTTGACCCCGTAAGGAATTTTATTGTAACGGCCAGGGAGAGGCATGCTTTTGTTCGTCAAAACGGCACAGGTTATGGAGCCCGCTCGTATCGCACAAACGAATTTCTTTATATCAGGAATTATAATCCGGAAAGCTGGCCGGCAGGCGACCCGCCTCTTTACGGAGATGTGGATGCACATATGATGCACTATCCAAGCCTCACTAAAATGTACATATTGAAAAACAGGGAAGCAGAGGGAGTTAAAGAACTATTTGACCTGGGCTTTGGAAAGAGGCCTTCCGAAGAACTATACGATCTCTCAAAGGACCCTAATCAAATGAGCAATGTCGCTTATTCTGAGGGGTATGAAGAGGCGAGGGTTTTATTGTCAGATAAACTCACAGCTTATTTAAAGGCCCAGGGTGACCCCCG
>JAOZUK010000250.1 GCA_029938715.1 Bacteroidales bacterium
AAGCGGAGGACCTGGTGCAGGAAACTTTCCTGGCCGGATTGAAGGCAAAAGATAAATTTCAGGGAAAGAGCTCTGAGCGGACCTGGCTGATCTCTATACTGAAAAGGAAAATCATTGACACCTACCGGAAGCAGTACTCATCGAAAGTATCGTCCATGGCCGAATACGAACAGGACATTACGGATGGAGATTTCTATCGCACCCAGGGTCCCTTTAAAGGACATTGGCTGGAAGGAAAGGGACCCCACTCAAAATCCCTTTTACCCGAAGGAGAAATCGAACAGGGGGAGCTCAGAGAGATTATCAGGTGGTGCATTGAGAACCTTCCCCCAAACCTGGCTGCCGCCTTTATAATGAAGATGATTGATGAGGCAGATTCGGACGAGATTTGTAAGGAGCTTGGGATCACCTCGTCTAATTTATGGGTAATGCTTCACAGGGCAAGGCTCAAAATGAGAACATGTCTGGAAAGCAAATGGTTGAAATGAAATGCTAAAGAGAATGACAAATAGCATAATGGTTTTTATGAGCAAGTTTATGATTGCATGTGATGAGGCAAGTTTTCTCATCTCTTATAAGCAGGACAACCGACTGGGATTTGCACAGTGGATGCGGCTGAAGATGCATTTGCTTTCTTGTCACCTCTGTCGCAAATATGCATTGCAAATCAAACAGCTTGATAGCACTGTATCGGAATACCGGGAAAGCGCTCACCATGAACCTTGCCACCATCACCTTTCAGGCAAAGCCTGTGACAAAATGAAGCAGGCGGTGGAGGAGGGCGTAAATGCCAAATAAATGTTAAAATCCGGCCTCCTTAAGATTTTATTGTAAGGAAGATACAGCACCGGCGTCTAAACCATCAAATCAATTGAAAATCATTTTTTAAATAATAATTAAATAAAATTATCATGAAAGCAGACAAAAAGATCTTAAAATCCGCATCAATCATTGCAGGAGCACTTTTGACAACTTCACTTATAGCAGCCCCATCTGCTAGTCCCGATATTCTGGCCTATAACGATTTGGGTTCAGGTTCTGAGGTTCGCAGTCAACTTATTAATCAGAACCAGGTAAATGGCGCTGAGTCCACTGCCTATAAGTTCGGTGAGCTGAAATGTGGTGAAGGAAAATGTGGTGAAGGAAAATGCGGTGAAGATGACAAGAAAACAGAGGCCAAAAAGGAAGATGCTAAAAAAGCAGATGCAAAGACAGCTGACACTCAGACTGCAGATGCAAAGACAGCAGACACCAAAGAAGAGTCCAAGAAAAAGAGTAAAAAGAAGAAGTAATCAATTTTAAGAGATCCAGATCAAAGGGTGAGTCTAAGGACACCTATCGTGGTGAAGGTAAATGTGGTTAAAACCGATCTGGACAGAGCCCCGGGATCCCCGGGGCTCTTCTTAAAAAAAAAAGAGAACAACAGACAAAGATGGAAGGCAAGGTTGGCATAGGACTCAGAAGGGATATAGCCGATGAAATAATCGACAGTCATATCCTCACTCCCGATTTCCTGGAGTTTGCACCTGAAAACTGGATGGGAATTGGAGGGTACTGGAACCGGATCAGGCAAAAAGCAGTGGATCGGTATCCCGTTACCTGTCACGGTCTCTCTCTGTCACTGGGGAGTGCAGAAGAGCTGGACTGGAAGTTTATAGGGGAGCTGAAAAATTTCCTGGATGAAAACAGGGTAGAGATCTTTTCCGAACACCTGAGCTATACCAAGAGCAGAAATGCACATCTCTATGATCTCCTGCCCATCCCTTTTCGAAAGGATGCAGTGGACCATGTAGTGGATCGCATCAGGCAGGTTCAGGACTTTCTGGAGCGACCCCTGGCCATCGAAAATGTCTCCTATTATACACCGGTTGCAGCCGAGATGACTGAAATTGAGTTTGTGAATGAGATTGTGGAAAGGGCCGACTGCAAATTGTTACTGGATGTGAATAATGTCTATGTAAATGCATTCAATCACAAGTACGATGCCCATGCGTTCATTGACAGCCTGCCACTGGACCGTGTGGCCTATATACATATGGCCGGTCACCAGAAGGTAGAGCCCGACCTGATTATTGACACCCATGGTCAGCCCATTATCGACCCTGTCTATGAACTTTTCGAGTGGACCATCCGGAAAATGGATCCGGTCCCTGTTTTGCTGGAACGAGATTACAATTTCGATGAGCTGGAGCAGATCCAGTCTGAAATCCTCCAGTTAAAAAGCATTATTAAAAAACAGTGGAAGGTACCTTATGAAGCTTAGCGAAGATACCGCACGGATCCAGGATATCCTGGGGGACTACTGCCGGACAGGTGAGGGGGAACAGATCCCCGGAATTATCCCGGGCAGGGTGAATCACTACCGAAGACTTGTTTACAATGTGATTCGTAGTAACATGGACCGGGCTTTCCCCATTACCTTGGCAGCGCTGGGGGAGGAGGAGTGGGACCAGCTGGTCCAGGAGTTCTTTTCCAAAGGACTTCCGCAGACTCCCCAGATATGGAAGCTTCCCTATGAGTTTTATAATTATCACCTGATGAAGGAGACGGGCATCAGGATTCAGAAGCCCTATCTTGAAGACCTGCTCTATTTCGAGTGGATAGAGATAGAGGTGCATACCATGCCCGACAAACCTTTCCCGGAGTATTTATCCAGTGGAAATATTTTTATGGACCGTCTGGCCCTGAATCCCGAGTTTGAGATGATCAGACTCAACTACCCGGTCCATATGCATCCAGCGGCTGCGGCTGCAGATATGAAAGGGGACTACTTTGTACTGATTTTCCGGGTTCCTGATACCGGAAATGTAAAGTTCCTTAACCTTTCTGGCATTCACACTTATATCCTGGCCCGACTGATGGAAGAGGATCTTCCTCTGAAAGATCTGAAGGGCGATATCGCGCAGACTGCAGGTATAGAAAGTATTAAGTACCTGGACGATGCACTCGAGAAGTTTATCGGGGATTTGATAGATAAAAGACTGATCCTCGGCTACCTTAAAGAATAACCTTTAATATACACAAAATGAGAACCTTATATAATAGATTTATAGAAGGAACGGGAAAGCTGCGTGATGTTCCGTTGCTGATGTTCCGATGGATACTGGCTTTGGGCTTTTATGAACCGGCCATGATGAAAGTAAAGAACCTGTCGGGAGTAGCCGAATGGTTTGAGAGTATGAACTATCCGCTCCCTATGGTAACTGCGACCTTGTCAATGGTGACCGAAGTGACGGGGATTGTACTACTTATTGTGGGTCTTGGAACCAGGTTGATCTCCATCCCCATGATGTTTGTGATGGTCATTGCCACCCTTACCGTACATCTGCCCAATGGATTCCCTGCAGGTGACAATGGATTTGAGATTCCCCTCTACTATTTCCTTATGCTGTTTGCCCTTGTGGTCTATGGCTCCGGAAAATACAGTCTGGACCACCTGTTGAACAAGCGATCCCTGAAATCCTGATTTTCAGATTCAGCTCTATTCGAATAGTGGAGGCTTCTTCTTATTGAACTCCGTGGCCTCCTGGTAAGCGGCAGCCACGGCCAGGATGGTGCCCTCATCAAAGAGATTTCCCAGGAAACTGATGCTGGTGGGCGATCCAGATTCCTTAAAGCCGTTGGGGACCACCACCACCGGATGTCCGGTGAGGTTGGTGGCCAGAAGGTGATCGCCGCCCTGGTAGGAGGGTAGAACCACCACATCAAACTCTTTCATCCTGCTGTGATAATCCTCTATAAGGTCATGCCTGATTCGGTTGGCCTGGATGTACTCCACAGCGGTGATGTACCTGGCGGTCCTGAAGGTGTTGGGCCAGGCATAGCGGTGCTGTCGCACCAACAGGGTATCGCGGTTGGATCGGGTGAGATCGTCAAATGCCGCCGCTGCTTCAGCCTCCAGGATAATTGACATGGCATAGATGGGAAGTGAATCATTGTCCAGTTCCACCGGAATAAGCTTTGCCCCCAGTTTTCTCAGCACCCGAAGGGACTCCTTATCAAATTTGGAGACATCATACCTGGAATCAAAAGCCGATTTAAAATACCCTATTTTAAGCTCTGACAGATCCACTTCACCCGGGTAGGTAAATCCAGCATCGAGCAGGGTTTTATCTTTGGGGTCCAATCCCCGAATGGCATCAAAAACTATGGCACAATCGGTGGCGCTCCGGCAGATGGGACCCACCTTATCCATGCTCCAGCTTAATGCCATGGCCCCCGACCGGGTTACCCTTCCGTAGGTGGGCCTGAGCCCGGTAGCTCCACACCGGGTGGCGGGTGAGACAATGGATCCCCAGGTTTCGGTACCAATGGCAAAAGGGACCAATCCGGCTGCGGTGGCAGCAGAAGAACCAGCCGATGATCCGCTGGATCCCTCTTCCAGGTTCCAGGGATTCAGGGTTGTGTCGGCAAACCAAACATCTCCCATGGCCAGTGCGCCCAGGGTGGTCTTGGCCAAAAGAATGGCACCTGCTTCCTCCAGTTTTTTAATGATCCCGGCAGTCTGGTCAATTTCCTGCTCCTTGTAGGCACCAGCACCCCAGGTAGTGGGATAACCGGGAAATGAGAAAAGATCTTTGGCGCCATAGGGGATGCCATGCAGTATTCCGCGGTCCATACCTGAGGCCAGTTCTGCATCCATTTTTTTTGCCTGTTCAATGGCGTAGGCTTCGGTAAACGATACCACACAGTGCAGTTGAGGATCGTATTTCTTCAGACGGTTGAGGAAAAACTCGGTGAGTGCCAGGCAGGAAATCTCTCCCGAACGAAGCAGTGAAGCCAGTTGAGGAATGGACATAAAGGCCAGGTCAGCCTCAAGAGCAGGTCTTTGAATATCTTCAGGGATCTCCCATGAAACAGGGGAGGTGGGATCCGGCAGGTTAAAGCCATAGGGCAGGGGATTAAATTGCAGCGCTGGCGGAGTGGAGTTGGGTAGCCCATATGCCCTGATCTCGTGATATGCTTCGATCAGATCGGCCATCCCAGAGTCGATCATGGCCATCTCGGCCTCATCAAAGTCCAGGTCCATGGGATTCATGGCATGATAGACAGAATCGATACTTACCTGTATATAAGACGAATCCTCTTCCTCTCCGCTCTGGTTGTTACAAGCAACCATGGCAGTAAGTATAAGAGAGAGAAAAAGGAAATTTCCGGCTAACTTCTTCATGGAGCTGTGAGTTTAGAGGATCAATTTAATGGAAAAAATATCTAAATAGCAAATAGACTGTACGTTGAATTGAAAAAAAGGTTTAATATTCCATGATGATTGACCAGATCCCGCGGCTCATTTATTTACACTTCCTGTTTTCGTCACTCCTTGCGTAGTGCTTTGTTAAAGCGCAGATATTCAACGGTATAGATCTTTGATTTTGTCATTCGTGGGTGTCCTGTGATCTTATACGGGGTTTGTATTGGATAAAAAGAACAAGTAGTTGACAAGAAATGTACCCATTCAGGACCATTTGCTTGCGTGAAAAATGGTTGTGGGTAATTAATAAGTTTCCGTTGGTGTTCTGAAG
>JAOZUK010000080.1 GCA_029938715.1 Bacteroidales bacterium
TGTTAACCATGTACGATACCCGCCTGAGGCTCTCCAACCAGGTGGTGGATGAGGTAAGGAAGCATTTTCAGCAAATGGTGTTTGAAACCATCATTCAGAGGAATATTAAGCTCACAGAAGCCCCCAGTTTTGGGAAACCTGTTGTGCTTTACGATGCAGAATCCAGGGGAGCAATCAGTTACCTGAATCTGGCCCGGGAGATCCTGCAAAAAAACGAAGAGACCAGGCTGAAGCAGGAAGAAAAAGTAATGGACTAACAATATTACGTGATGGCAAAAAAGAACGTTTTGGGAAGAGGACTGGGAGCATTGATTGATGTGCCTGAGGATCAGAAGGATCGCCAGCTGCTCCATTCACCATCCGCCGTGAATGAAATCTCTATGAAGAATATTTCTGTGAATCCTTTTCAACCCCGCACCTCTTTTGATGAAGAGACACTCAATGAGCTGGTCATGTCGGTTCAGGAGCATGGGATCATTCAGCCCATTACGGTCAGAAGAGCTGCAGATAACAGCTATCAGCTGATTACCGGGGAGCGCCGTTTAAAGGCCGCGCAAAAAGCCGGGTTAAAACGGATCCCAGCCTACGTAAGGCAGGCAGGAGATGATAAGATGCTTGAACTGGCACTGGTGGAGAACATACAGCGGGAGGACCTGGATGCCATTGAGGTAGCCATATCCTACCAGCGTCTCATTGAAGAGTTCAGCCTTACCCAGGAGAGACTGGGTGATCGGGTTGGAAAGAAAAGGGCCACGGTAGCCAACTACCTCCGGCTATTAAACCTTCCTGCAGAGGTACAAACGGCCATCAAGGAAAAGAAAATATCCATGGGTCACGCCAGAGCTCTGGCTGGTATAGACGACACAGAGTACCAGATGGAAGTATTTAGCAAAATTCTCTCCCAGGATCTGTCAGTCCGGAATGTGGAGAGTCTGGCAAAAAAGGCGAGAACAACAGGGGAGGCAGAGGTTCCTGAAGCAGATAACAGTCGCTCCGATTATGAGGATCTCAGGGAGCATCTCTCTCATTACTTTGGTGCCACCATTGAATTTAAAAGAAACAATAAAGGGCACGGCCATATCGTTATACCCTTTAAATCGGACGAGGATTTGCAGCGCATTGTAAGTATTCTCGATAAACCGGGTAAATGAACAGGTTCATCCAGACGATTCTATTTGTTTTCTTAGCAGCCTCTACCGCATTCAGTCAGGAAAGAGATTCTATGGCTGTTGATCAGGATAGCATGGTTTACCAGGAATTTGATTCAATTTATAATAGCATGGAGTATGACTCCCTTAGGGCCGATTCGCTGGCTGTTGTTGAAGATCCTGAAGTCAAGTCTCCCTCCAAAGCGCTGATGTTTTCGTTGGTACTCCCGGGATTGGGACAGGCTTATAACCACAAATATTGGAAAATGCCCATTGTATGGGGCGCCATGGGAGTGGCAGGGTATGCCATTGTTTACAATACCAGGGCTTACAGGGGTGCCATTAGCGATTACGCCCAGAATCCCGACGACACCAATCAACGTTACCTGGAGTTCTGGAGAAAAAATATGGAACTCAGTTATATTGCAATGCTTGCAGTCTATGCACTTCAGGTGCTGGATGCCTATGTGGATGCCCTGCTATATAGCTGGGATGTGAATGACGACCTCTCCCTCAGAGTATCCCCCTCATTGCAACCCTTAATGGCACCCACCAGTTTAACCGGTCAATCGTTTGGCCTAACCTGTAGTTTTAATATCAGAGGAAGATGAAGAGAGAGCATAGTACAATGATGGAACGAGTGAGAGTGATCAGGCGAAGTATGTGGATGATGAGAATCCTGTTGGTGATGGGGATGTTTGTTTCTGTTGCGATTCAGGTGACAGGTCAGGATCTCCCTCAGGAGTTTGCCGGGGATACCATGGTTGCTACTGGTATGAATCCCGGTGTGGACCCCGGCGTACCGATCACTTCAATGGATACCTTCACCATGGATGGTGAACTGGAACTAAGAACTGAGGATAACCTGGACAGCTTGCTAAATCTGTGGTATGTGAATCAGTCGCTCGAATCGGCAGTGGATGATTACAATTCCGAGGCCGATACCCTGATGCCTGACTTCTCCGATTCGGTCTATATGCAACGGTTATCGGAGATTCCCACAGTGATCGATCTTACTTACAATCGAATTGTCAAAAATTACATTAACGTCTATACCCGCAAGCGAAGGGAACAGGTGCGGATCATGCTGGGCCTGTCGGACTACTACTTCCCCATTTTCGAAGAGATCTTTGATTATTACGGAGTGCCGTTTGAGCTGAAGTACCTTGCCATTATAGAATCGGCTTTGAATCCCAGAGCGGTCTCAAGGGCCAGGGCTGTGGGTACCTGGCAGTTCATGTACTATACCGGTAAGCAATATGGATTGACCATTAACTCGCTGGTAGATGAACGGCGGGATCCCATCGAATCTACTCATTCGGCAGCAAGGTACTTGGTGGATCTTCACAACATTTATAACGACTGGACCCTGGCACTGGCAGCCTATAACTGTGGACCGGGAAATGTGAACAAGGCCATCCGGAGGTCGGGTGGAAGGCGCAACTTCTGGGATATTTTTTACTACCTGCCCAGGGAGACACGGGGTTATGTACCGGCCTTTATAGCGGCCACCTATACCATGAACTTCTATGAAGAACATTTGTTAACCAAAGCTCCCCTGCAACTGCCCCGTTATACCGATACCCTGATGGTCCATGAGCCTGTTCACCTGAAGCAGGTGTCGGAGGTTCTGAATATCCCCATTGCCCAGCTGCGGGACCTGAATCCACAGTACCGGGAAGATGTGGTTCCGGCTACTGCAAAACATGGCTATTCCATTAAAATCCCACTGGAGCAAACGGCAGCCTTTATCGACCTTCAGGATTCAATTTTTGCATATAAGGATTCGGTCTTTTTTGAGCAGGGTAAACTGGTGGCTTCGCCTCAGCGCTATTCCGCTGCCTACAAGGTGGATCTGCCCCCTGACAAATATGACAAGCTCTATTATACCGTAAAGTCAGGCGACAATGTGGGTTTCATTGCCGATTGGTACGATATAAGGGCGTCGGACCTGCGTTACTGGAACAACATAAACAGAAATATAATCCGCTCTGGTCAAAAGCTGGTTATCTATAAACCTAAGGGTAAATCGACTCACTATAAGGAGGTAAATAACATGAGCTTTGCAGAGAAACAGAAATTTGCAGGACGAACTGTCTCTGCTTCCTCCTCCACATCCAAACCGGTTACGGCACAATCATCCAGATCAGGAACGGCCGATTACATCACCTATACGGTTCGACGGGGAGATACCCTCTGGGAGATTGCCCGGAAGTATCCCGGTACCTCCGAATCCGAAATCGCAAGGTTAAATAACATGACAAATTCATCAAATATACAGGCCGGACAGGTAATCCGGATTAAAAGGAAGGGATGAGGGGCATTTGTAATTCCCTTGGGGAGAACTATATTTGTGTATGAAGCCATTCAGGATTTTCATATTTTATGCAGCAGTAATGCTGCTTCTCTTTGTTATGGCACTCCTTTTCCCCGAAAATGGAATTGGAATTGGCGGAGATACGCGCCTTACTTTTCTGAGACTTCCCGACCTTTACAGAGCTGATACCCTTTCCATGGAGGTGGATGTGGAGCAGCTTCTATCCAGATCCATGGTCACTGAGGATCCGGAAACTGACCCTTCCATGAACCTCTTCCTTCCTGCCGATGGAATACACCTGAATACCAAACCTGTTTTCGTTCCAGCTAATGCAGACAGCCTTCAAAATTCGGTTTCAAGGATCCAATTTGCCCAGGGAAGGAGTCACCTGCTGGATCCCTTTTTTCAAAGCCTGGAGGATGTGGGATCGGGACGGACCCACCACAGTCGAATTCTCCATTTTGGGGATTCCCAGATTGAAAATGACCGGATAACTTCATTGATCAGGTACCGCCTTCAGAAGCTTGTGGGAGGAAGTGGAACGGGACTCGTTCAGGCCATTCCTCTCTATTCGGGCAGCATGGCCTACCGTCAGGCTCAGCAGGGGGAGTGGCTGAGGTATACCTTTTTTGGGAAACGCGATACGACCATCACTCACGATTCCTATGGAATCATGGCCGCATTTACATCGGTTCCGCAGGCCAGTGAAGGGGACCCTCCCATGCTCAATTACCGGTTCAATACCTCCAGAAGGAGTGGCCAATGCAATTACGTAAGGGTGTTTCTGCACTCTTATGCCGAGGGAGGAACCATTGTGTTCCAGGTGAATGATACCATCACTGACACCATTCCCTCCATCTCGGGCGGATTTAGTGAGGTGAATCTGAGGCATCCTACCCATGTAAAAGATCTGAAAATCTACCTGGATCTGCCAGAAGGAGGGCGGATTTACGGTATCTCATTTGAATCGGTACAGGGCCTGCATATGGATAACATTGCCATGAGGGGAAGTTCCGGGCTGGTTTTCAGCAGGATGAACAGAGAGCAGCAGCAGGAGATGATGGACCGGCTTGCTCCCGAAATGATTCTTCTACAATATGGGGGGAATGTGGTCCCCTATATGAACCCTGGATATTATGAAAGGGTATTCAAAAGAGAATTGCAATTTTTTAAAGAGATTTGTCCCGGTATACCCATTGTGGTGATCGGGCCGGCAGATATGTCGATCCGGGAGAAAGGTATGTTTAAAACCTACCCGGAACTGGAGCCCATCAGGGATGCATTAAAAAGGGCCACACTGGAAAGTGGGTTTGCGTTCTGGGACCTTTATGAAGCCATGGGGGGGACCAATTCAATGCCCTCATTTGTTCATGCCGATCCACCCCTGGCCTCCAAAGACTACATCCATTTCACCCCGAAAGGGGCAAACCTGGTGGCTGAGATGTTCTACAATGCACTGATGCTTGAGTACAGTCAATTCACCACCCAATACAGCAATAATTGAGTCAGGTCCTGATCGATATATTCCTCTTTAATCCTGAGAAGCCGCTTATTTTCACCCGGTTCTTTTTCTGGGGATTCTATGCAGTGGTACTACTTATATACTCTGGACTTTACAAGGAGAGAGCCGTAAGGAACGCTTTCCTCTTTGCCGCCAGTCTCTTTTTTTACTGGAAAACCTCCGGACTCTTCTTCCTCATTCTGGTCTTCTCCACCTTTTCGGACTACTACCTGGGGAATCTGATCCACGCATCTAAAAAGAGGGGGTGGAAAAAATTCGGAGTGGTGATGAGCATCGTAATAAATCTCTTTATGCTCTCCTACTTCAAGTATACCTATCTCTTTGTGGATACAGTGAACTCCCTCTTTAACCTGGACCTGGAGGTGGTAAACCACCTGGCTATGTGGTCCAACCGTCTAACAGGTACACATTTCGATGTAAGCATGATCCTGCTGCCTGTGGGAATCTCTTTCTTCACCTTCCAAACCATCTCCTATACAGTGGATGTCTACCGGGGAAAGGTGGATCCGGTGAGACACATTCTCGACTTCGGGTTCTATGTCTCTTTCTTTCCCCAGCTGGTGGCAGGCCCCATTGTACGTGCTTCTGAGTTTATTCCCCAGCTATACAAACGATACAGCTTATCGTACCAGGAATTTGGGTATGCCCTGTTTATTATCCTGAAAGGATTGTTTAAGAAGATATTTATCGGCGACTATATTGCGCTCAATTTAGTGGACAGGGTCTTTGCCAATCCAACCGGGTTTTCGGGTTTTGAGAACCTGGCTGCTCTGTTTGGCTACTCATTGCAGGTCTATGTAGACTTCTCGGGTTACACCGATATCGCCATTGGAGTGGCACTTCTGCTGGGATTCCGTCTGCCTAAGAATTTTAACTCCCCCTATAAGGCCACCAATGTGGGGAATTTCTGGAAACGATGGCACATCTCACTCTCCAGCTGGCTGAAGGATTACGTATACATACCCCTGGGAGGGAACCGCAAAGGAAAGATCATGACCGATGTAAACCTTATGCTCACTATGCTCCTGGGAGGTATATGGCATGGGGCCAGCTGGCAGTTCCTGGTGTGGGGAGGGCTGAACGGTTTGGGGATTGTTGTTTATAAACAGTGGAAACGAATCTCTCCCTATGAAAAAAGCAAACACTGGTTGGTCCGGTTCTGGAAGATCTTCAACACCTTCGTTTTTATCACCTTTACCCGCATCTGGTTCCGTTCCGAATCCATGGAGAAGGCCAATCAGTTGATACGCCAGATCACACAGGAGTTTAATGTCAGAATCATTCCGGAGGTCTTGTGGAGCTACAAGCTGGTATTTGCCGTGATGGCCCTGGGTTATATTACACACTGGGTTCCCCAAGAATGGAAGGTGAATCTGATTAACCGTTTCATTGACACTCCCATCTGGGCCAAAGTGCTCATCACCATTGGGGTTGTTTTCATTATCTATCAATCGTGGTCGGCCGAACTACAACCCTTTATCTATTTCCAGTTCTGATCTTTTTACTATTTTTGTCCCTCGAATGAAAAATAAAATTTCACTGCCCACCCTGGCGATCTGGTTTATATTTGCCGCCATGTTGGTTGCCATGGGGGCGTATCATAAATGGACCAGGACCAAGGATGGAGACCGGGGTGTGATCAAGTGGGATGTGATCTCCTATTATGCCTATCTGCCTGCCACTTTTATCTATGGGGATGTGACCCTGGAATTCCTGGATCATCCGCCTGAGAATTTCGTAAATGACAATAAATTCTGGTTTGATACCATGGAGGACGGAAGCCGGGTGATCCGTACTTCCATGGGCCTCTCTTTTCTTTACAGCCCGTTCTTCTTTCTGGCTCACTTTCTGGCCCCCTACGCTAACCAGCCCCAGGAAGGCTTTAGCTCCATATATCAGCTATTCATTGCTTTTTCGAGTCTCTTTTATGTGATTTTGGGACTGATGGTTCTGAAACGCATTCTGCTCAGGTTCTTCTCTCAGCGGGCTTCTGCCCTTACTTTGTTGCTGGTGGCCCTGGGGACAAATCTTTTCTTTTATACGATACATGATGGTGCCATGTCTCACAGTTACAACTTTGCCCTTCTCACTCTGTTCCTTTACCTGGTTATCAAATGGTATGAAGAACCCACCTACAAGCGAAGTGTGCTCCTGGGTTTTGTATATGGTTTGATCGTCCTGGTGAGGCCTTCAAATGTGTTGGTGGGGATCCTCTTCCTGGGTTGGGGTGTCGTGGGAAAAGGGGCAATCAGGGAGAGGTTCTTACTGCTGCTAAAGCAATACAGGATGCTGCTCCTGATGGTACTCTTTTTTATTCTCCCATGGGTGCCACAATTGATCTACTGGAAAACAGTTACAGGAGCACTCTTCTTTAATTCCTACGGATCTTCAGGAAGTAGTTTTTTTCTCAACTCACCTCACATCATCGATCTGCTCTTTAGCTTTAGAAGTGGATGGTACCTCTATACCCCGGTTATGTTTGCAGCCACACTTGGGCTATTTTTCCTGGGAAGAAAATGTAAAGCAAGCCTGTGGCCCATTGCCACATTGCTGGTGCTTCAGATCTACCTTCTGTCATGCTGGTGGTCGTGGTGGAACGGGGGTAGTTTTGGGTTGAGATCATTTGTTGATATTTATGGCTTGATGGCACTGCCTCTTGCTGCTATTATAGATACCTCACTAAACTCCAGAAGATATGTGGCTCTTGCCACCGTTGCGCTTCTTGGCTTCTTCCTTTATATGAATCAGTTTCAGACCTTTCAGTATACCAAAGGGGTGATTCATTACAATAGCAACACAAAGGAGTCTTACAAACTCAATTTCCTGAAATTTAAAGCCGATGGAAGGTGCTGGCAAATGCTGGCACTTCCTGATATAGAACTGGCCAGGCTCGGAATCTACCATGAATACTATACAGGGGATGACTACACCGAATTTAAAACCATGGAAGCTGAAGAGGCCATGAAAGTGGTCAAAAACGAAATTCTGAACGATAAAAAATTGGTCAGAGAGATACGCAAACATGCCAGGCGTACCGGTATTTCATACGAAGAGGCCCTGGATATGGTGGCCAATCGAGTGTATAGTCAGAAAAGTGCAAAGTAATTATGACTTTTCCCCGGTCATCTTCCGAATCTCACCAGGCCGGTAGAGGTGGTTTAAATTAAGTAGGTAAACCACTCCTCCAATCACCAATGAGCCCACATAAGTGACCAAAAAGTAAGCGGTGGAGATGGACAATGCAATCTCCTTGGGATGGCCATCCAGTTTCCATACCTCTGTAAAAACCAGTTCCCTTGTTCCGAATCCTGCAATAGTTACAGGCAAAAAGGAGAGGATATTGGAGATGGAGACGGAACCAATTCCCGATTTGAAAAGAATAGGGTACGCAGTACCATGGGAGAAGAGAACAGGGATGGCAGCAAGCATCAGGAAAGCCAGGGAACTGAGAGTCAGCGAGGTTACAAAATTACGGAACCGGCTCTTATTCCATAACCTGAATACCTCCTGAAGTTTTTCATGAACCCTAGAAAAACGCTTCACCAGAAAGAGCAGGGGGGTGAAAAGAAGGGTTGGGACCAGGATGACCATCAGAGAAACCAGGAACAGCAATCCGATCAGAACCAGGCTGAAGGCATTTACACCCGAATCTACCAGGAGGAACACCGCTGAAAAACCTGCAGCAAAACTAAGGACCAGTACATCCCAGATCCTGTCAAGAAATACGGAGGATGTGGCAGTAGGAATACTGATCATATATTTTCTTTTCAGGAAATAGATTTTGGCAAATTCGCCCAGCCGACCGGGTGTAATCACACTTAAGAATCCTGCTGAAAGGTAGAACACCAGAGCCATTCTCCAGGTGGTTTCTATCCCGAAGGAACGGTTTAGCAGGTGCCAGCGGAGCGATTTTAAGGCATATACAAAACAGAGTACAAGCAGTCCGACCAGGTATTTCCAGAGGGTTATGGTTTTCAGCAAAACGAAAAAGGTGTCCCATTCAAGGCCCCTGAGCACAAACCACAACAGCACAAACCCCACAATGTGAAGCAGTGTGAAGATCCATCTCCTGGTACCTGGTTTTAGTTTTGACATTCCAGCTGCTTAGGTTTATTTCAATTCGTCTCTCTTAATGTTGTGGGTGGAGCGCTTCCATGTGGTTCGCGATTTTTCAAAAATAGTGCCAATAAAGCGGGGAGAAAACTGCTCCACGCTCCACCGCGCAAGCCTGGTACCCAAAACCAGGAAAAGCAAACTGATTACCACCTCCATCAAAACCCTTTTAAAAGTGAACCCCTTCAGTATATATCCGTAATCAGGGACCGGCTTAAACCAGAACCTGCGGAAGCCTATCCTGATAAATGCCCCCCTTTTTTTAAAATCGTAGCCATGAGAGTGCATATCAATACACTCCTTCTCAGAAATGGGTGACAGGTTCAACCACCCCTCCTTTTTCATCTCCTCAAGGAGCTGAGATCCTCTGGTCGAACGGGCAAGAACTAGGGAGAATCCTCTCCCTCGCTCCTCGTATACAGGTGCCCAGGCATCTCCCCCGGAAATGTCTGTAAATTCGTTTGTGAAATCACTGCAATAGAGGCTATTACGTACAATGTGAAAGGGGATAAGGTAATTGGCATGAAACTTCTTCAACTGGATGATTCGTCCCGATTCCATCTCCACCCTCATGTTCCCGGGCCACTCACCATGCCTGAAATAGAGTTTCCTGATTTTTGTGTAGTCCTTTTCGCCATGGGAACGCAAAAAACTCTTCACCGAGGAGAAATGGAGCGTATTTCCATAGAAAGGGCCAAAAATATACCCGATGTTGGAAACTGAGGGATCTCCTGCCTTTTGAAGTTTCCTGATGGACTGTACCTGTCCGGGTAGTCCCACATAGGCCAGCACTCCTTTAAAATTCATGCTTTGGGCCAGGATCTCATTGACCGAAGTTAAGATGTATTTGCTCTGTGCTCCTTCAAGGATCTCTTCACGGCTGGTTGCGATAAAAGGTTCGGTGAGCCATGGTTTTTCAGGCGACATCCGTGTAACGACAGCTCCATCGATCTTCCTCTTCTCCAGAAGATAGATGAGGACGGAAGATAGGATACCCCCGCTGGCACCCGAGGATCTTAACATGGAATCCTCGGCATGACCAATATATAAGTCCCGGTACGGACCCATATAGGTATGAAAGTGGGGGGTGCCGGGGTAGAATTGGTCCCTGTAGCCCGGGAAGTTGAAATCCTTACCGGCACATGCATTCCATATCCTGTCATAGGCTTGGTTCGTGAGCTCCTTCACAACCTCAGGCATATATTTTCCTTCCCGGTCCCTGAAACGGATGTGTCCGTCAGACAGCCCCACACAGGTACCACACCGGTTACACAGCTCCGATCGCATGACCCGGTGCAGCTCTATCTTACTTTTTGTTGCAGACATAAAATTGCCGGATTCCCAGTTCCGAAATAAATGTGTTTTGTAAACTATTTATAATACCCTCTCCCCATCTTCTGAAGCAGGTAGGTCCTACCGGAAACAGCACTGTCCCTTTATGCTTAACGAGGTTCCATCCAGTCATTTCCAACATCTTTTTTACCCTGCCCGAGGGAGGGAACCGGTGAGGCCCTTCGCCATGCCCCCCGAAAATCAGGGAGTAGACCTGGTAGGGGAGTTCGCTGGTGGCCGGGGGACAACTGAGCACCATAATGGCATCATCGGTGGATACCCTGTGCAACTCCTTCAGGAAGAGAACGGGATCTTCCACATGTTCAAGGGTTTCCAGGGTCAGAATCCTGTCAAATTCACCCCTGCTGAAGGGTAGACTTGAGTAGGTACTGATCTTTTTTTGATGGGCGTGAGGCCTGATCTCAGAGGCCACCTCCATCAGACGTGATGATATTTCAGCGTTGACTACCCTGCACCGGGGGGAGTGGCTCAGGATATGGTCGGTGGCTTCTCCATCCCTGCTGGAGATATTCAGCACCGATTGTTCGTTTTCCAGCTGAAGGTATTGAACCGATTCACCAAATCGTTGATTGTGGGTATCTTTTACCCGGTTATTCTCTTCTACATATACGGAGGCCACGGAATCCCAATGGGCCTCTACATCACTATCCTTCCAGTTATTCAGGGGGATTTTCGGATTCATGTCACTGCTTCCTTCTGTTTAAAATGGAGACCTGGTCGGCTATAAGTCCGATGAAGAAAAGAAACATCCCCATCATCGTAAGCACAACCGCACCATTTGAGAAGCGGTCATAGAGAATAAAACCGACGATCCCAAATCCCACTCCAGCCAAAAAAGTGATGATGCTGGCGGGAAAAAAGATTTTTAATGGATTGAACAGCATGATGATTCTGAAAAGAAGAAGGAGGGTTTTGGACCCGTCCTTTACCATTTTTACATTGCTTTTCCTGCCTATCCTGGCAGACACTTCAATAGGTATAGTTCCGATGTTATACCCCTCCTTCAAAAAAGCAAGTGTGGAAGTGGTAGAAAATGAGAATCCATTGGGCATCAGGTGTAACATTCCTGCAATGATCTCTCTTCGGAATCCCCGGAATCCCGAGTTGTAGTCGGGCAGTTTCTGCTCAACCAGGTATTGTCCCATCCATTTGATCAGGCGTTTGCCCCCTCTCCGTCTTTTCACTTGGAAGGAGGTCTCACTCCTCTCTCCGATGACCATGTCAAATTCACCCAGCAGAGCTCTGATGTCTGCAATGTTGGTGGGATCGTGTTGTCCGTCGCTATCCATCAGGATCACATACTCTCCTTTGGACCACCGTAACCCGGTTTTCAGGGCTGCGCCATAACCCTTGTTCATGTGATGCATGCGGAGGGTGACAGGGTACTTCCTGACGATCTCCGCCGTACTATCATCAGAACCATCATCTACCACAATTATTTCATTTTCTTCATGAATCTTCAGGTCAACCAGTCTTTGAAGTGTGCTTTCAATAGCGTCCTCCTCATTGTAGGCTGGAATGATGATTGAAGTGGTGAATTTTACCATGGCAGAACCGTAATTTTTTGGATTGAACATCAAACCTACATAATTTTTTTTTAGTAGGTTTGTACCTGCTCACCCAGATTGATCAAATATAATTTTTTTAAATCAAAATGGCTGGCGCCAGAGGTAATTTAATTGCCATCCTCACGATGCTTAAATTTGGCAAATGTTATGATATAATAAGGTGGCAACGAAGTATTCGGGATACACAATTCACAGAATTCAGGACGACTCAGATTTCAAAAGTTTCCCGTTGGAAGAGCGACTGCAACAGATGAAAATTCATTAGATTCTTAAAAACAGAATATAGAAAGAATGACCCGCACACTCTCTGTAATTATTCCCGCTTATAACGAAGAAAATACCATTGAACAGATACTGGACGAAGTTCTTAAACTGGAGCTTCCGAGTATCAGACTGGAATTGCTTATCATCAATGACTGTTCCACCGACGGGACCAGGGAACTGGTCAACGCTTACATCAGTGCTAACCCCGGGGACTCCATTAGCCTGATCGACCAGGAAATAAATAAGGGAAAGGGAGCAGCCATCAGAAGGGGTATTGAAGAAGCCAGTGGTGATTTCCTGATTATACAGGATGCAGATCTGGAGTATGATCCCCGTGAATACAAAGACCTGCTGGATCCCATTTTAAGTGACAAAGCAGATGTGGTGTATGGCTCCCGGTTTATGGGTTCCAATCCTCATCGGATCCTTTTCTTCTGGCACTCCATTGGCAACAAAATACTCACGTTTCTATCCAATCTGTTCAATAATCTGAATCTGACCGATATGGAGACCTGCTATAAGATGTTCCGTTCGGATGTGATTAAAAAGATCTATCTACGGGAGAACCGATTTGGATTTGAGCCTGAAGTAACCGCCAAAATTGCACGCGTTCCGGGCATCCGGATCTATGAGGTGGGAATATCCTATTATGGCAGGACTTACAGTGAGGGCAAGAAGATTAACTGGAAGGATGGTTTCAGGGCCATCTACTGCATTCTCAAATATGGACTGTTCAACAAACGAGTTTTTAAATGAACCAAAAGATTGAGAAGTATCAGAAATACCTGGTACCTGCCATCCTTCTGATCCTGTTTATTGCCTATGCCATTCTCGCTTTCATATCGGATGGTACCCATGGGGGTGCCGATGACATCGGGCACTACCGCAGGTCGAGGTACGCCTTCCAGTTTCCAGAGTTCTTTCTCTACCACTGGGGCAAACCCTTTTTCACGGCACTCAGTTCACCCTTTGCACAACTTGGATTCAAAGGGATCCGAATTTTTAATGTACTTGCGGGGACCCTGGCAGCCTATTTTACCTACCGTACAGCCCTGCTGTTAAAGTTTAAGTACCCGGTCCTGGCTATTTTCCTGATTATCTCTTCGCCTCTCTACACGGTACTCATGCTAAGCGGGATGACAGAGATCCTTGGAAGCCTGGTTCTGATCCTTTCCATCTTCCTGTTTTTTAAGAAAAAGTATATCTGGTCGGCTGTGGTACTCTCCTTTATGCCTTTTGTGCGAAATGAGGCCATGGTCATTCTACCCCTGTTTTTTATAGCACTGGTCTGGCTAAAACAATGGAAAGCTATTCCCTTCCTTGCATTTGGTTTCATTTTTTACAGCATTGTGGGAGGATTCTATTACGATGATTTCCTGTGGGTAGTCAATGAGATGCCTTATAGAGGCAATGCTCAGGGTATATATGGAAGCGGCGAATTGTTACACTATGTGAAAGCATCCAAATATATTGTCGGATTGCCCTTGGCAGTTCTTATACCGGCAGGGTTGATTGTATGGCTCCTCGATCCCTTTGTGAAGCCCAAAAAGGCTTATAAGCAGTGGTCGATAGAGATGCTGGTGGCTTACATGCCCTTTATGGTCTACCTGGCAGCTCATAGCTATGTGTGGTGGAAGGGAGCCGGCAATTCGGTGGGGATGATACGCGTGATGATCGCAGTTTTGCCTTCAGCAGTTTTGATGGGAATGTTTGCCTATAGCCGGATTATGGAACTGATACCGGTCCAAAAATGGATGAAGCTGACAGTCACTGGCCTGTTTTGCACCTTCTTGGTCACCGTTCCCCACAAGCTCTATGATATACCTGTACCCCTGGTGGGCGAACAACGAATCGTAAAGGTGGCCACCGACTGGTTAAGCGAATCCGAATATGCCGGGAACAGGTTTTTTTATTACAATCCGTTTTTCCCCCACTTCCTGAAGATTGACCCTTATAATGATGCCCTTTCTCACCAGTTTGTGCACAACAGGTCCCAACCTGAAACCAAAGTGGAGGAGGGGGAGATCGTGATCTGGGATGCCCATTTCAGTCCCAATGAGGGCCGGCTGCCTCTGGAGAATTTAATGAACAATCAGGGACTAAAACTGATTCATGTAACCAGGGATAAGGAACCCTTTACGGTGCTGGGCGGGTATACCTACGAAATCTATTTCTTTCAGCGCATCATGGAAGACGACGGGATCGATAACTACGAAATTTACAAGCAGCTTCTGGCTGAAATCCTAAACTCTCCCTAGTAACGATCCACCATTCTGTAACCTGGCGAAGCCAGATGTAACCCGTCACTATTTCGAGATTGGCATGGCAAATGTAATCACATCCTTGCCGGTGATCTCCTTCTCACAAAGTATAATCAGGCGTTCCAGCACATTCCTGAATTCGCGGATGTTCCCGGTCCAGTTGATTTTCTGCAACTCTTTAATGGCATCGTCCTTAATGACCCTGGGAGAAGTACCATACTCGTCGCATATGAGCTGGTTAAAGTGATCGGCCAGCAGGGGAATATCATCCAGGCGCTCGTTTAGAGATGGAACATGGATCAGGATAACGCTGAGCCGATGGTATAGATCCTCCCTGAACTGTGATTTCTCGATCACCTCTTTCAGGTTTTTATTGGTGGCAGCCACCACCCTCACATTCACATTGATGTCCTTGTCACTCCCCACCCGGGTGATCTTATTCTCCTGCAGTGCCCTGAGCACCTTGGCCTGTGCCGACAGGCTCATGTCACCGATCTCATCCAGAAAGATGGTTCCTCCGTCGGCCTGTTCAAATTTACCTTTGCGCTGTTTAATGGCCGAGGTAAATGCACCCTTTTCATGACCGAAAAGTTCGCTTTCGATTAATTCTGAAGGGATGGCCGCACAGTTCACCTCAATAAAGGGACCGGCTGCACGGGTGCTGTTATCATGTAATGAGCGGGCCACCAGCTCTTTGCCGGTGCCATTTGATCCGGTGATCATCACCCTGGCGTCGGTGGGAGCTACCTTCTCAATGATCGCTTTCACCTGCTCAATGGCATTTGATTCACCGATCATCTCAAACCCTTTGCTCACTCTCTTCTTGAGTACCTTGGTTTCGGTGATCAGGGTGGACTTATCCAGGGCATTGCGAATGGTGATCAGCAAACGGTTCAGATCCAGGGGTTTTTCAATGAAGTCGTAGGCCCCTTTCTTTATGGCTTCTACGGCATTGTCGATGTTCCCGTGTCCCGAGATCATAATCACCTGAGCATCCCCCTCCTCCATGGACATCTTCTCGAGCACCTCAAGTCCATCCATTTCAGGCATCTTGATATCACACAATACAATATCGTAAGAGCCGTTTTTATACTTTTCCAGTCCGTCTGCACCATGTTCGGCCAGGTCAACGGTGTATTTCTCGTATTCAAGAATCTCCTTCAGGGTATTGCGTATACTTCTCTCGTCGTCGACTACCAGGATATGTGCCATAATTCTTTCTTTTTTAGAGGCCTGCCAGTTCAGAAATTACGCCCTCTTTCAATGCAAATTCAGAGTGGTAGAGGTGTTTGATGTGACAGGCACGCAACACAAAACTAACAAAAATCGTTGCGGCCACAATCATCTCCACCCTAACTGGCTCCATACCGGGCATGGCCCTTCGCTCATCCATGGAAGACTGAAGCAGCTCCTTATGCAGTTTCCTGTACTCTTTCATGGATATCTCCCTGCCATGGACCCGGTCCGGCTCCATCCCCAGTTTGTGACTGATCAGGGCATGAAAGGTGTCAAACGAACCGGAAGCGCCGATGAGGGCTCCGGGCTTCTCTTTTTTAGCCACCGCTATTAAGGGTTCAAGTTCCTGCCTGTAGTAAAATTCCAGAGCCCTGACCTCTTCATGGGTGATGGGATCCGAGAGTGTGAACCTCTCAAGGATCCTTGCCATCCCAATCTCAAAACTATGTTTCCAGATGATACCTTCCCTGTTGCAAATGATAAATTCATTACTTCCGCCCCCAATATCGAGGATCATCTTCTTCTCATCATTCATGGGCAGGGCCTGACGTACGCCCTTATAGATGAGTTCTGCTTCTCTGTTTCCCGGAACTACACGTACCCTGAATCCAAATCGTTTTTTTACCTCATCCACAAATTCCTGCCCATTGACGGCATTTCTGATGGCCGAGGTGGCAAAGGCCTTGATCTCATTTACCTCATAGGTCTTGATGGTCTCCATATGGTTGGCGATGGCCACAAAACCACGCGTAAAGGCGTCGGGCGTAATTCGATTCATCTGGATTCCCCCACGCCCCAGTTTAACTGGTTGCTTGCTGGTGTGAATAATCTTAAAACTGCGATCCTGTCGCTCGGCAATCAGCAGGTTAAATGTATTGGTTCCGAAATCGAGGATGGCGAAGGTCATTGGTCAGGAACTGTAGCGGAGCCATTTCCATATCTCCTTGTAACTGCTCTTTTTCCCATACATCAGAATGCCGGTGCGGTACACCTTGCTGGCCACCCAGGTCATCCCCAGAAAGGTTCCCACCAGCAGCGAGCCCGAGACAGCTACCTGCCACCAGGGTACCCCAAAGGGAATGCGGACCATCATCACCACCGGTGAGGTAAAGGGGATCAGGCTAAACCAGAAGGGGAGAGCCCCATCGGGATTATTGATGGCATTGATCATCACATAGAGGCCCAGGATCAGTGGTAGAATTACCGGCAGAATCAATTGCTGGGTATCGGTCTCGTTATCCACCATTGAGCCAATGACTGCAAACATGGCTGCGTATAAAAGGTAACCAAAGATGAAATAGAAGAGAAAGGCTCCGATCATTACTCCTGCATTGATGGATTTCAGCGATGTAAAGATCTCCTGGGCTTTATCCAAATCTTCATTGTTTAATCCCTCCGGACCAGTTTCCGGGGCTGCTGAACTGGCGTCCTGATCAAACAGGTTGGAGGCCACCACCTGCTCGGTGGGGGTCTGGTTCAGTTCGGAAAAAAAAGCAGTCTTTAGCCCGGTAATAAGGAGGGCAGAAAAGAAGATCCAGACCACAAACTGGGTAAGTCCTGTAAGACCCACACCTATTATTTTGCCCATCATTAGCTGGAAAGGTTTGACAGAGCTGATAATTACCTCGATGATTCGGCTCACCTTCTCTTCGATCACACCGCGCATGACCTGAGATCCAAAAAAGAAAACAAAGAAGAAGATCAGCATTCCTCCCAGGTAACCCACGCCCATGACCACCCCGGTATTGGTCTGTTTGGTTTCACCATCCCTGGTCCACTTGATGTTTGTTACATTGATGCTGGTCTCCACCTCGGCTATAATTTTTTCAATACCCTCTATATCGTGGGAGGCCAGCTTCAGATGTTCGATTTCACTCTCCATGGTTCGCCTGATGTAGCCGGTCACTTCCACAGAGGTCTGATTGGTGGAGTAGATCAAAGAAGACTCGGAAGCCAGGATATTGGATGGAATAAAAAGAAGAGCATAGTAACCCGATTCTTCGAATCCCAGCTTGAAGGTTTCCAGGGGAACCCCTTCTACCACCTGGAACTTCAGGAATTCTGTTCCAGGTATGACAAAGGCCGGGCCTTCGGGTCCATACTCTGTAAAAAGTTTTGAATCATCGATCACCACCACCATCTTCTCATCTTTATCCTCCAGGGTGGCAAAATACATGGGGATGATGATGTAGGCCGCAAAAATAAAAGGCCCCAGAACACTCATAATGATAAAGGATTTTTTCCTGATCCGCGTCAGGTATTCCCTCTTTATGATCAATGTGATTTTACTCATGTGGGAAGGTCATTTTTTTGAGAGGCATCATTTACAACCTGAATAAAAATATCATTCATGCTTGGGAGGATCTCCTTGAATGACCTGATCTCTGTCACTTCAACCAGGTTTCGGATGAGATCGCCAGTTCCATCTCCCTCCTTAATTCTGATGGTGGCCTGTGGTCCATACCCATTCTCCTCCAACTGCACTAATTCAAACCTGGAATCAAGTCCGTTGGTCAGTTTGTTCTTATCGCCCGTGAAGTGTACGCTGTAAGTATCTGTACTGTATTTTTCCCTGATCTCCGAGATCTCTCCCTCCAGGATGGTTTCCGACTTATTGATCAGCGTAATGTGATCGCATAACTCCTCCACCGACTCCATGTTGTGGGTAGAAAAAATAATGGTGGCTCCCTGCTCTTTCATTTGCAGGATCTCATGCTTCAGCAAATTTACATTGATGGGATCGAATCCGCTGAAAGGTTCGTCAAAGATAAGCAGCCTGGGTTCATGCAATACGGTGGTGATAAATTGTACTTTCTGGGCCATCCCCTTGGAGAGCTCTTCCACTTTCTTGTCCCACCAGGCTCCGATCTCAAATTTCTTAAACCAGACCTTCAGTCGCTTCATGGCCTCCTGTTTGGACAATCCCTTGAGCTGGGCCAGGTAGAGGGCCTGTTCACCCACTTTCATTTTTTTGTAAAGACCGCGTTCCTCGGGAAGGTATCCAATCATGGAACGATGCTCGGGACCAATGGGATTTCCTTCAAAGAGGACAGATCCGTGGTCGGGAGCGGTAATCTGATTAATGATGCGCAGCAGGGTGGTTTTCCCGGCTCCATTGGGCCCCAGCAAACCATATATGCTGCCTTCAGGGACCTTCAGGGATACGTTGTTCAGTGCCCGGTGCCCACTAAAATCCTTGACAACATCATGGGCAGTGATAAGGTTAGCTCCGCTGAGCT
>JAOZUK010000017.1:0-45534 GCA_029938715.1 Bacteroidales bacterium
CGGTATCGTTAAACGGTAATCCTTCAGTGACTCCCGGTTTGGAAATGCAGTATTCTCTGATTTCTTCGATGTTCATGTCAGCAGGATATTGACAATCCTCCATTCCATAAATGAAATGGATTCTTTGTGCGAGCCTAACCTAAAAGGGCTCGGTTTGTTTTAACAAACCAAAGGTAGTACTTCATAGCTTCCTGCGGAGGAGCTCCGCTTGATATTGTCAAAAAGTACATCGAAAATCAGTAAGTTTGTCCTTATATCCCCTCCTTGAAGCGAAGTGGTTTTACGGACAAGGTTGATAAATTGGATTATCCTTAAGGTTTCAATCAAAGAAATTAAGCCAATCGCATTCAAATGACAAAATTCGATACATCAAAAAACGATGCACAGGCAACCAGAGTAGACCCGGTAAAAGTATCTGAATTTCCGTTTCAGGCCTATCAGCAATACGAACAAAAACTAACTGAGCGATGCCTGAATTTTATGAGATCAGATTCAGGTGCATTGGTTTATCGAAGAATGCGTGTTGCCGAAGTATTTTCTTATGGTTGCCGGGATATGAATCAATCGCTTGAATGGCAATTGGGTGCATTACAGAAAAGTATGGCTTACGAAGCCGATGTTCCCAATTTTCTTGAACCCTGGTACGGTATTGGAATGGTGGCTTGTTCTTTTGGCATCGATTACATTTGGAACAAAGGTCAATCACCTGCCACAAAACCAGCTTTTCAAACCATTGATGAGGCAATGTCATTTGATATTAAGCCAGTAATTGAAACCGAAGTTGGGCAGCATTCTCTGAAAATGATTGAATATTTCCTGGAACAAACCAGAGGAAAAATTCCCATGTCAATGGGAGATATTCAATCGCCATTTAACAATGCAACGAACATCGTTAACACCAGTAATTTTCTAATGTCAATGATTTTAGAGCCTGAGAAAGTGCTTCATTTCCTGGATGTTCTTGCTAACATTGAAATCGATTTCTACAAAGAACAAGAAAAGTTAATTGGAGATTGTTTGGTAAAACCCGGACATGGTTTTGCATCATCGCGGGTTTTTGAAGGTTTTGCAATGAGTGATGATAATGTTGTTATGGTTGATGAAGAAACGTATTTGAATTTTGTAACTCCTTCGTTTACAAAATTGGGTAACGCGTTTGGAGGACCGGCTCATCATTCATGTGGAAATTTTTCTGATAAAGCGCAAATGCTAAAAAAATTGAATGACTTAAAAATGACCGATGCCGCATTCACCGCTGAAACCGATCCACACCCAAATCCAACAGAACCATTTGTAAGGGCACTAAAAAATAGTGGCATCATTTTAAATGCAAGAATGGTTGGTAATTCGGAAACAGTAAAGGAGACAATTGAAAGACTGTGGACCGAAGGTATGAAACTGGTGGCTGTAACTTATTCTCAATCGCCCCAGGAACAAAAACAGGTCTATGATATTATCCATAATATTTGTACCAACCCTTCATGAAACTTCTCTATTTTGAATAGTCTCCAGGACCTCTATGGCAGCCTTCCTGCCAGCCTCCACCTGTTCTTCAGCTTTGTAAAAATCATACACATTGCAGGACTCCCGGGAGACAGAGATCAGAACTTCCGGGGAGAACTGCTCTATCTTGTCCTCCGCCATGCGCATTGTCATCAGGTCCAAGGTCTTTGTAACCAGGGAGAAGTAGCCCAGGTTCTCTTCAGCCGATGAGGAGGACCTGCGAATATGACTGTAGAATTCACTTATCTTCTTGTGATACAGGGACTGCTTTTTCACTGCTTCTTCTGTCATCTCAGGCTTAACCAGGGGAATATCGGCATTGACATTAACAGCTATCATCATATCCCCTTCCTGGCGCTGAACATGCGCCATGGGAATGTTGTTCAGAACGCCTCCGTCTACCAGAAGCCGGTTCTCCTCCTTAACCGGGGTTAATACGGTGGGGATGGCAAGATCTTCAATAAGTATATCCGGCACGTAATCCTTCATTTTTTTCAAGACCCTTTCTCCCTTGAAGAGCCCCTGTTTACTCAGTGTGAAATCAACCAGGCGAAATACCTTGCCCTTATCCAGAGTATAGATCCATTCCTTTAGTTGGTTCATTTTTCCTGCAGCATAGACACCTCCAATCAGGGAGCCCATTGAAGTTCCGGCAATGGAGGTGATTTCATAGCCTCTCTTTTCCAGCTCTTCAATGACCCCAATGTGGGCAATGCCACGGGCCCCTCCCCCGGACAGTACAAGCGCCACTTTTTGATTTCCAGTACTTTTCATGTCAATACATTTTGCTTAAACCCTTCATAAGGATTTTAGCCAATCCATCAAAATATGGAGAATATTCGGTGTATCTTCCCTGGAGGTAGAAAGGACCTTCCAGACCCTTAACTATCATTATGATGATATCGCTTAAAACCTCTACTGACAGGTCCAATTCAAATTCTCCCGTCTCCACTCCCTCCCTGATAATGCTGCAGATCTGCACCCTCTCCCAGTCATCCAGGTCTTTCCTGATATCTTTCATAAACTCAAAATGATCGTGGTCATCTGACTGTATGGTTTCATGGTAGTTGGTGGCATGTTGTAATACATCCATTCGTGTCTGCATGTATGTTTTCAACTTTCCGCCGGAATTATAATCCGAATTATTTACAATCACTAATAATTTGGACTTCATTCCATTAACCTCATTCTGTACTACCTCCCTGAAAAGTTCCTCCTTGCCGGAAAAATGGTAATACAATGATCCTTTTGCCTTCCTGGCTATCCTGGCAATCTCATCCATGGATGTCTTCTGAAAACCGAAGCGTCTGAACAACCTGTCAGCCACACTCACAATTTTCTCCCTGGTCTCTTCAATTCCCATAATACTTTTAGACTATTTCCGTTTTTCAGTACAACTTTGGGCAATTTTATTGAATTATACAACTCTTTATCGGAAGAACTTCTGAACTTATCTAAATCCATAAACTTGATTTTCATGTCTGAATACCATACATTTAACATACTCAATACCCGTATCTTCATCAGCATTAATTTAAGATATAACAGATGGCCGATAAAAAGAACATCAACAGGTTTATTTCCAGCCCCATTGCCCAAACTTTCCTGGTGTATATAAGCGGGGGATGGATAGTCCTTGAAATGACGGACTACTTCATAAATTACTATAGCCTTACTGAAAGATTCAGGGACATTTTGCTCATAGTCCTGATCATCTGTTTGCCATTGGCCTTATTTCTTACCTGGTATTTCAGCCGGGACAAAGAAACAAAGGATGAAAAAGACAACCGCCTGTCCAGGATTCTGTGGAAACGTCCCTGGTTCTCAATTCCAGCTATTATGGTGGTAGTATTGGTGCTTTTTACTGCTGTCAGGTTTGTCTATAGACACAATGAAGGAGACTCCAGCCGTTTACCCGATTATTCGAATATTAAAGATGCTATTGACCGTGCCGAAGTTTCACTGGCCGTATTGCCATTCACAAACTTTTCCGGAAATTCTGACCAGGATTGGTTAATTTCAGGTCAGCACGAAGCATTGATCCATGAGCTGTCCAAAATAAGCCAGTTCAGGCCATTTCGGATCATCTCCCGGAGCACTGTGGATGCCTTTAAGAACCGTGAGAAGCCTGTGTCTGAAATTGCCAGGGAAATCAATGTGGAATACCTGGTGGAGGCATCGGTAGTGGCTTCTGCTGACTCAGTTTCTATTCAGTTAAGACTGATCCGGGTCAACCCCGAAGAGAGTGTGGTTTGGGCAGAATCAGCCATCACAGATTTTACTCATATCCTTAAATTTTACAGTGACCTTGCGGAACAGATCGCGGAGAAGGTAGACCTGGGACTAACTCCTGATGAAACAGAGCGTTTATCTAATTCCAGGGAAGTGAATCCTGAGTCCTATAAAGCCTATCTCCGGGGTATGTATCATCTGAACCTGCTTACTCCTGAAGGTTTGGAAAAGGGATTGGAGTACCTTCATCAAGCCGTGAGCCTTGATCCTGCAGAGCCATTTGCCTATGCAGGGCTTGCACTGGGTTATCTCGAAATTGCACACGGCCCCCTGGATCCCGGCGATGCACTTACCAAAGCTGAAGCGGCAGCTTCTCAGGCCTTCAAGCTTGATTCAACCATGGCTGAGGTATATGCAGCCCTTGCCGAAGTATACCTGTATGACGTTTGGGAATTTGACCTGGCAGAGGAATATTTTCTGAAGGCCCTGGATCTCAATCCCAATCTTGCCATTGTCCATTACCACTATGCATGGGCACTCTATCTCTTTGGTCAGCTGGATGAAGCGATCGTTGAACATAAACTGGCGCAAAAGTATGATCCTTTCAATCCATTACACACATCCTGGCTTGGAACATTATATTCAGCTAAAGGACTTCATGAAGAAGCCATAGAGGCCGCCCTGGAATCTCTTGACATGCGGGAAGATTATTCTTCAGGTTACTTTGTACTGGGCATGTCCTATTTATTTTCGGGCCAGGAAGAAAAAGCCATTGAAGCACATACAAAACTGATGGAGCTGCACCCCTGGTGGTCATGGGCTCTTGGTTACACCTATGCAACTACTGGTCATATTGAAGAGGCAGAAGAGATATTGCAGCAGCTTGAAAATGGCAACATCAATGGTTGGGTTGCCCATGGGTTGATGACCATAAATGCAGCTCTGGACAGAATGGATGAGGCATATAAGTGGTTAAATTATGAACCACATCACGCTTTTGCCGCCTGGGCAGCAGTGATGGATGAGTACCAGACCTTGCGAAAAGATCCCCGTTTTGAGGATTTTCTGGCACGCCTCAATCTGCCTGACTAGCTAAACCTGTAAATGACCTATTCACAAAAGCTCAGGGGACTATTTCCTGAAATCTCACTTCATTGGGAGGATTTGTTACCCTGATCCGCGAATATCCGGTGGTACACCGATTCCTGATCTCGAAGTATCCACCCATTGCTTCATTTCTTTCAGGAATCTTAAAGGAGAATAAAAATGCTGTTGATCAGCAAGAAATTGAAGAGATCATCTCTATTACTCCTATCAAGGGAAAGGTTGTGGCTGATGTGGGTGCGGGCTCTGGCAGAATAGCTTTCCTGGTGGCTCCGTTCGCTCAGACTGTATTCGCGGTTGAACCCATTGCCAGTTTTCGCTCTTTTATGAAAGAGAAGACCAGAAATAAAGGCGTGGATAACCTGTATGTGATGGATGGTACCCTTGATTCCATACCACTGCCTGATTGCCTCCTCGATGTGTTGATCACCTCTAACGCTATAGGTTGGAACCTTCTCGAGGAGCTAAAAGAGATTGAACGTGTGGTTAAACCAGGTGGCCATGTGATTCATCTTTTGCATTCAGATAATACACAGGACAATCCTTTTCATGACACCCTGGTTTCATCCCTATGGAACTATACCTGCCTACGGGCTGAGGAGGGGGGAAAGTTAAAACTCAGGTATTATAAATCGTTTTCTTAAGAAATTAGATGCTGTGAAATATTACGATAATTAACAAGCTGATGATCCTGGAACGGCATCTCCTGCATACCTGCATAACACAAATAAGTATGCCGAATCTTTGACGGCAGAATCTTTTGGATATAATTCAACCCTTTTAACAGGTTGTCAATAATCAAATCCGCTTCATTTTGATTGCTGTCCCGATAGAAAAAGAAATTATCCAAGAATCCATTATTCTTTCTGGATTTTACAATATCGGCAACAACAAGGTTTTCAAACAGTGCTCCACGCAATGGGTTTTTCGCTGCAATATATTACAATTGACATTTTCAAACAATGACTCCCAATATGGAGATCTTTCTGGATACTGTGAAAAGTTTGTTTTTGCACGCTGACTACCCCTAATAGACAACATAAACCATTAGGATACATTGATTTTCTAACCAAGAACTACAATGATAGTAAAGGAACTGATTCTTAGCAAGATTTATGAAATCCGCGGCATTAAAATCATGTTTGATTTTGATCTTTCTGAGCTTTTTGATGTTGAAACCAGAACATTAAAACAGGCCGTCAGACGGAATATTTATCGATTTCCAGATGATTTTTTAATAATCCTTTCAAAAGAGGATTGGAGACAGGTTATCACAACTTGTGATAACCTACCTGACACTGTGAAGTACAGCCCTGCACCTCCATTTACTTTTACAGAACAAGGTGTTGCCATGTTATCAAGCGTGCTAAAAAGTGAGAAGGCAATTTTGGTCAATATAGCCATCATGAGAGCATTTGTCTTTATCCGGCAATATGCTATGAACCATAAAGATCTGGCCAATAAACTTAAAGAGCTTGAAAAAACATATAGTATGAAATTCAAAGATATATATGCTGCTATTAACTATTTATTGGAGAAGGACCAAAAGACGGCTGAAAACAATAATAGAAAGCGGATTGGATTCAGACAAGATGAACATAAGCATTGATAAGTTAATGTCTCATACAGTATATTAAAAAGAGATAATGATCTTATTCATATGCCATCCGGGCTGAATTCCTTCGTGTTGGTTCCATAACTCAATGGCCCTATCGGGATCACACTTAAGGTTTATAAACTCTGGGACTATTTGATGCCAAAGACTTTCTCCACATCAAGCCTGTAGCTTTTGCCCACCGAAAGGTGGGTGCTTCAGGAGGCTATGGCAGCACAGAATCGGTCTACAATGAACATACTCAATTGAACAATACCAGGAGCAACTGGAACACAAACCTCTCTGTATCCCTGTCCTACACCATCTACAATGGGGGCATCAGGAAGCAGGGGCTCCAGGTAGCTAAGCTCCAGAAAGAGATTACCGGAGTACAGACCGAGGAGATGGAACAGGAAATGAGGATTCCCCTACGGCAGGAGCTGGATTTCTACCAGGTACGGCAGGAACAATTGGAACTGGCTGTAGAAAACCTGGAAGCAGCCGGGCTCAACATGGAGCTCTCCCGCGAAAGGTATCAGAACGGAACCATTAACTCATTCAACTACAGAGATGTGCAGTAAATCTACATGAATGCTGCCGTGAAGTACCAAAATGCCATTTTCAGCGTAATTTCCAGCTACAATGCCATCCTCCGGCTTACCGGAGGAATTATTGATGAATTCAGCACATGAAAATGCAGGTTTTGGTATAGGATAGAATTAGTTTTAGGGTTAGTTTGACTTATGGGAAATCCGGACTGATTTTGAGCATTTGAAATCAGAACCTCTATTACCGGAATTTGGGCTCAGACTGTAATTGGTTGCCATTCCCAATTCTCCCCTTTCTGAACGATATGTCCCAGACCCGGAAATGGAAAATGAAAAGCAAGCACCAGAGAATTCTCGTCTGCGGCCCGGTGGAGGAGATGACGCCTGGTGGCCACGACTTGATTAGGAGCAAAATCGACCGTCGCGCACCATTCTGGCTGTTCTAGATGGATGGGGTGGAGCACCGCATCGACGATATTCAGAAGTTGTTCCCCCTCTGATGAAATTAAGAGGGCCATGTGACCGGGCGTATGACCTGGTGCTGATATAGCTTGGATGCCAGGCAAGATTTCCCTGTCATGCTCAATGAGTTCCAACCGGTCTTGAATTGATGGAAGGTTCTTGCGTACGAAACTTAGGAGGGCCTCTCTGAATTTTTCATCAAGTTTCGCTTCAGCCTCTCCTGAGGTCCAGAAATCCCACTCACCCTTCCACATTGCGAAACGGGCGTTAGGAAAAGCAAGCTCGCCATCATCAAGGGTAATTCCACTAATATGATCAGGGTGACAATGCGTGATGATGACTATGTCTATGTCCTCGGGCGCAATTCCCTCAGCCTTCAGGTTCTGAATAAGCCTTCCTGTACTTGGGTCAAGACCTTTTGCGCCTGTATCCACTAGTACGAGATGTTCACCAGTATTGATCAGAAGACAATTGTACGGACTTATCCATTCTGTCCAGTGATCCGGTTGGATATTGTGTTTACGAAGAGTCTGCTCAAGCTGATTTCTTGGCGCATTGCCAAAAAGAAAAGTGGCAGGTGGGGGAAATGTTGGCGGCGCGTAAGTGTGAATGCCGTCACTGACAGCAATACATTCGAAAGCGCCTACTTTGAAATGATAGATTTCACTGCTCATGGTTCAATTCATGGATTAAGCTTTCATATTAAAAGAGACTCCCGTCATGAAACACCTTCCAGATCGAGGGTGCTGCAAGGTTGGGATTCAGAAGAACAAGATTGGCCCGGGCACCCACTTCCAGGCCGAGAAGAGCATCAGGTTTCATTAAACGATCCGGGTGCAGTGATGCCATATCCCATGCCCGGGAAAATCCGACCAACCCGGAGGTCTTCTTTACTCCTTCCAGCAGGGTACTGGCCGAACCAGCCAGGGTGGCCGGTTTCCCATCCAGGTGCAGTTTTCCACCTGGAGTTAAGTTCACCCTTCCAGTGGCCGGAGAATCGTAGAGCCCTGGCACCAGCCCGGTATAAGTCATTCCGTCACTAATCAGGATTGCCTTATCTCCTTTCGACTTAATAAATACCCTGAGTACAGAGTCGGGCAGATGGAACCCATCAGCAATCATGCTGGTCCATAGGTTCTCCTGAGCCAGCTGGTCCCAAATGTAGTTGGGATGACGGGGAAGTGTGGAGTGGCAACCATTTCCAAGGTGGGTGGAGAGCGTAGCACCAGCATCAACTGCTCTGTTGATCTGATTCGTATTGGCTGCAGTATGACCTATACCCACCACGATTCCCATCGACACACAGGATTTTATAAATGGTACAGATCCCGGAAGCTCAGGTGCCAGGGTAACTATCCTGATCATCCCACCCGCTAGTTTCTGCCAGCGTCCAAGCAACCTAAGATCCGGATCCTGGCAAAATTGTTTTAAATGAGCTCCCCGGGGTCCGTCCTCTGCGGAAATAAAAGGACCCTCCAGATGAATGCCCCCAATCATCCTGGAGGCCTTGTCGTTCTGTCCAACTGCTCTGGCAAATGTTTTAAGCAAAGTGGACGTCTTCTCTCCTGATCCGGTAATCAATGTGGGATAGTAGGTAGTGACTCCAGTGAGCAACAATTCATCAGAAGCCCCCTCAATCTGCCCGGGAGTGAGTCCAGGATCATTAAAATCCACCCCCCTGTATCCATTGATCTGCAGATCTGTCAGTCCGGGTGCCACCACCGGAAGCTCTTTCTCCCCAGAATTCTCCTGCCCCGGCCCTTTCACTATTTCTTCAAGGCTGGAAATAACCCCATGACTAACTTCAATACGAACAGCTTTTCCACTGCTGTAATGGATCCCTTCAAGTATGAATTGCTTTTGTTCCAACAAGTCAGTTTTAGGATGAGCTTTTCCTGGTCAGTAGACCGGTTGCGCAGTAGACTAAAAAAGTGATGGCTACGGGTGAACCAATTTCAGCTGCCAGGGACAAATCCAGTATAAATTTAGTCATTACAAAGGTAAGAAACCCTGCACCTATGGAAAGAAGGGCGGCCCGATGGTCCATTCTGTTAAAGGCCGGTAACAATCCCAGCATCATGGGAATAGATACAGGTCCAATCAAGGCAGCAAACCATGAAATTATCAGACCCAGCACACCACCAAAACTATCTGCATTCAGGGCAATGATAATGGTAAGACCCAGAAAAGAGACCGAGGTGATCCTTATAATCCTGAGGGTACTTATCTTTTTTTCGCGGCTGGGAAAAAGGAATGGAATGATATCCCGGCTCAATACAGCTGTGATGGTATTGGCATCGGAGGAGGTCATGGTAAGGGTATTGGCAAACATGGATGCCAGCACCAGTCCCACAAGTCCGACCGGCAAAAACTCCAGCGCCAATCGGGAATAGGAAGTTTCCGGATTTTCCATTCCGGGAAAGAAGATGGGTGCACACCACATGGGAAAAAAGAGCACCAGTGGCCAGATCAGGTAGAGGAGGGCCGACAGGCGTGCCGATTTCCTAACGCTCTTTTCAGAAGGTTGTGAGATAAAGCGGGTGGCCAGGTTCCAGGTAGCTCCGTTATAACTGAGAAAATTCAGGATCAGAAAGGTGATTATAAACCAGATATTGTAAGGTTCAGCAACGGGATTGGTGTGCCCTGCTGGTAGCTTATCCCAAATATGCATGGCTTCATTCACCCCGCCCAGCTCTTTAACCACAAACACCAGCATGGTGATCCCTGCCACGATTTGAATAGAAAACTGGAACAAGTCGTTCCATACATCGGCCCAGATACCCCCCAGAGAGATGTAAATAAGTGATATCCCTCCTGCCATGAGAATCCCGGCCATGATGGGTAAGCCTGTAAATCCATTGAGCAAGATGGCAATGGCCGCCCACTTGGCTGCTATATCGAATAACTTCAGTATAACTCCGCTCCAGGCTATCAATTGCTGGGTGGCCATGTTGTATCTTCGCTGCAAATATTCAGTGGGCGACTGAATGTTGTACTTAATCCGGAGCCGCACCCAGGCAGGTGCCAAAAAAAATGAACCGATCATCAATCCTGTAAAGATGGTCAGAGCCCACCAGAAATAAACCGAAATCCCATGGGTATATGCCAGCGCAGCATAGGCCACAAAGACCGCACCGGAGTATCCCGAAACATGATGTGAGATCCCTGCCAGCCACCAGGGGAGCTTCCCCCCTGCCACAAAAAAATCATCTGCGCTCTTTACTTTACGCAGATAGGCCCATACTCCGGTGCCGATAAGCACCATAAAAAAGAGGGCAATGACCAAATAATCTAATACTTGCACTTATTTATCAGCCTTTCCTCCAAATGTGTAGTTGTAATAACTGGCCAGGAATCTTACCCCAAACGTAGTTCCAACATCCCGTTGTGTAATCCACAATTTACCTTTTTTATGCCGTAGCCTGGTGTTAATTACCGCCCCGGCCAGATTTGGGTCCGGATGGTCAATGGCATATCGATTCTTCAGGATCCATTCCAGAGAGAGTTCAATATCGTCATCAAATCCTTCAACGCCATGTTCCCGCAACCTGAGCCACAGGAGTCCGGAAAAAGCCACTGCCGATCCACAAACTGAACTTCGGTCGCGGGTACCATCCACAAAATTCTGATAGTAGATGGTGCCTGCACCATCCTGGAATTCAGTGAAGGTCTCTGCCGTTTTCCGGGCAGCCTCCAGGTAACGTTTGTCTCCAGTCAGTTCATATCCATCAATTAAGGATTCGGCATACCAGAGGTTAAAACGGGGATGAACACTTCCCGACTCCTTGTGGTTGGGCATAAAATCCATCCATAACCCCTTCGGTCCCTGTTTCTCTACCAGGCTGTTGCAGAGGGTGATAAAAACCTCCTTATACTCCTCATTTCCAGTATATTCATACATATCCAGAAAAAGGGACCCCTCATTATTGGGACGGGCCACATCGTAGAGATCCTGGTTCTCCTTGTCGGGCCAGAAGGGGCTGTATTCTTTCATCACTTCACCGGTTTCAGGATCCACATTGTCATAGCAGACCCCTTCATCCAGCAGGCACATATTCCGTAACATCCAGTCGCCTGCCTGTGTAGGCACATCTCCATATCGCATATCTCCTGTAAGATCGAACAGTTTATACAATCCTGCCGAACCATCCGACATGGTGGCAAAAACAATGGTCTCCCCTGCATGGTCGCCATGGGCCGATTTAACCATTCCTTTCAATTTGGGATGGTCCTTTATCTCCAGTCCAACCCACCAATCGCCCGCCTCCCTGGCTTTGGACATATAAGATTCATCTCCGGTAATCTGGTAAGCTTCAAGAAGGGCATAGATGGCCTGACCCGTATGCCAGGGGGGTTCATAATCGTACCACTTTCCTTCAGGAATGTTGTAATCGCACCTGGAGAAACCCTGCTCATTGATCAATACATTGGATATATACCCTGCAGTTTCGTTTAGAGCCTTAAGTACCCGCTTCTCCTTTTCGGGACCCTCATCTCCCGCACAATAGGAGAAGACAGGGATTAGAAAGAGCAACAGGGAATAGTTTATCATCTTTTTCATGTGTATCCTTTCATAGTTACTGAATATAGTATTTCTGCTTATGATTTCTTACCTCCACATCTTTAAGTCTGAATGCAAGGCTCCATCCTGCCTTCCACTGTTCCACCTTTATCATCAGGTGGTTTCGCCCCTCTTCCAGGTCCAGCAGGATCTCATCCTCATCGGCGATCAGACTACGCTTTGCATGGATGTGATGCACCTCTTTGCCATTGCACCAGACTGTGGCCCCATCATTACTTCCCAGCAGGGCAGTCACCTGTTGCTTAAGGGGTGAATCTATGGTGCAGTAAGCATAGGCCACAGCGGTAATGTGAGGCTCGAAAATGATTTTAAAGTCGATCTCTCCCAACTTGGGAGAATCATACTTGATCCAATACCGTTCCTGACCAGCCTCATCTGTAAATTTCATACCCGGGAAGGGCTTCACATTCGCTTCGCCTCCAATGGGTTTCAGAAAATCGGGTGCGTACTCCTCAAAAGAGTCTATTGTAAAACTTCCGGTAAGCAGCCAGTATTGGAAAAACTGACCTGATTGCTTCCTGATATCCAGTCTCACTTCGGTGGGCGGTGGCAGGTAGGCACCCCTTCTAAAATTATCTACGGTAGCTTCAAGAAGGTTGGATTGATCCGCCAAAGCATCTGCATGTCTGTTGTATTCCATCAGTGCCCGATCCCTCCAGTAGGCACGGTTCTCCATGTCCCAGAGAATTTCAAAATCGGCCCGTACCAGATCAAAACGGTATTTTAGATCGGATATGATCTCTTTTGCTTTTTCCAATTCGACCATGGCAGAAGGACGACTCATTCGCTGGAAATTACAGGCCCGACTGTAAGCCTCGGAAGCTCTTAATAACTGCTCTCTGGCTCTGGCCATAAATTCATACTGCGAGATGGTAAACTTAATATAGATCAGATCCGTATCATAGTGGGGTGTTGAAGCTGCAAAAAGCGTATTCCTGGCTTCAGTTGTCCACCTCTTCACTTCGGTCCACTGGTCGGGATTGAAAGTCACTTTTTTACCCCTTTCCGGAATCAGGGTTTTATAAAAAACATTGGAGTTCATTTCGAATGTGGGTCCCAGATCGGTAAGGTGATTCAGTGTATGAAGGGATGACGGAATCAGATTGTTCTGGTCCCCATAGATCCCCCTGCTAAAACGCTGGTCATAGTCATCCAGCGGATCCCGATTGGGTCGCCAGCACTGCTCGGCATTGTAAGCCACGGCATACCAGTCGTGGGAGAAAAAGTGTGCTCCTCCATCATCCCATGATGTAAAGTATACCCCGATGGTTCCCTTCTCATACCCTTCATTAATAAAATTTCGGATATTGGCAGTGCTCATCCGGAAATCGGGAATCAGGCGGTTGGAGTTCAGTACGCCCGGAGCAATGGTAAAATCAAATCCCTTTTCAGTAAGCGGATCAATAAATTCGGCAAAGGATTCGGAGGGACTATAGTTCCAGGCTCCCATCACTATATCTTTTGGGATCATATCAAGAATCTCAGGATGTTCCAGGACAATGTCTCCCCAGATAATGGTTCGCTTCCCCAGACTTTTAAGTACCGAATCGATCCGGGTCACATGATCGGCGTAGATCCTGGCAGGCCCAAGAGTATCAGCGGCCCCTGTCAATCCTCCGCGGGAGAGGTCCCAGGCCTCATCACAATTTGGGGTAAACCAGGGTGAACTAAATGCCGGAGCCATCTCCTTATAGATATCCTCCAGGAACTCAATGGATGCCGGATTAAGGGGATCGATCATTCTTTCGGTAGCTCCCAGATGCCTGAACTGGGGCAGACTAAGAATTTTTTCAAAATGGCCAAGGGACTGGAAGTTACCCACCAGCTCCAGGTGATAGTCGGCCGCATACTCGGACAGTTCTCTGAACTCTTCTATGGAGATTCCACCGTTTACCGGCGCCATATCAGGATACTTTTTGGTTTTCACAACATGTTCGATATAGAACGACATGTTGTTGATTTTCATCTCGGCATAGCGCCGAATCTGCTGCTTCAGAAAATCGTTGGTGGGAACAGGCCCCCGGCTGATGTCATCCATCACACACCGGAAGGCGATGGAGGGCCAGTCGCGGATCTCCACTGCCGGCAATTCTTCAGATTTACTGTACCCTCTGAGCATCTGCTTCAGTGTCTGCACTCCATAAAAGGCACCTGCCGGAGCGTTGGCAACAATGTAGATGTTCTTCTTCTCCACCCTAAGTATATATCCCTCCTCTCCAAGCTTCGTGTCGGGCAGAATATTTTTCTTTCGGGCCTGAACCAGCAATTGCTCATCGGACGATGCAAGTCCTATCCAGATGGTGGGTCGATCTGCATCTCCATGGATCAGCTCAGCGCCATATTTTTCCAAAAACGATAGGGATAACTGTTGCTTTATGATTTCAGCCGAATTGCCTTCCAGTCCACTTAATCGAAGGGAGACAGGTTGTCCGGAAACAGAAAAGTATCCTTTTCCAAATACCACCTTCTGTGGATAGGGTACCACAGGGATTCTTTCACCATCTGCGGCTTGTCCATACACAGAAACAAACAGCAGCATCAAGACAACAAGACCAATGTTCATTTCCTTCCTCCTCATCTTCTATTTTTCTAATACATCTATATTTTCCATACCTGCCATATTGATCCCTTCATACTTCATTCCTTTTACATCCTCTGCGATTAGGGGGACTCTGTCATCGGGGTTTTGAAGTGTTACAAAAATTTCAAAAAGATTGATCTGATCCACATGGCGCATATACAATATGGATGCCGGCAAGACTCCAAACATGGTAGCTTCCGGATAGAGATCCTCAAGTTCAGGAACCTCTCTCCGGGGATCACGAGCCCCTTCCCCACCTTCCAGTTCCATAGCAATCTGTGACAGAGTTACATTCCGTACCGGAAAACCAGGAATTCCCGTAATGGAACAACCAGTTGAACCTCCATTCCTGACCACCAGGTTCTCAATCAGGATATTCTTTACCTCGCCAACCCCAGGCATCTTTACTCCATTCATATATGGCCGGGCCCGGTTTCCCAACCTTATAAACAAAGGAACTTCCGGACCATCAATCACTACATTGGAGATATGCACTTCATCCATGGTACCCCCATCTACTACTTCCAGGGAGATACCACTTATGCCCTGAGGCAAACCATAGATCACCTCCTTCCGGGAAGAGGGTTTCACCACACAATCTGTGATGATGATGTTCTTAAATCCCCCGGTGGATTCAGTTCCTAATTTGATGGCATTGCAGTGACTGCTAATTATACAGTTGGAAATGGTCACATTCTCACAGGCCCGTGGTGAAGTACTCTTCAGGGTTATTGCATCATCATCGCTATCGCCCACACAACCTGTAATAACTACATTACTGCAGCCATCGATATCAATCATATCATTGTTCTTGTTGCAGTGATTAAAGACCTTGATGTCCTCGATCAACACCTGGTCACAGGCAAGGTAGTGCTGCATCCACATGGCCGAATTCTGCAGGGTAACCTCTCGCACTTCTACACGGGAGCACTCTGTAAACCGGATCAGGAAGGGGCGGTTTATATAGCGGTCCGGTTTCACATTGGTGGTCACCTGAAATGCTTCTCCCTGTCCATCGATCACTCCTCCACCTGTGATAGCAATATCCACCAGGTTTGCTCCAAAAATAAGACTCTGTTTCACCCATTCGTCCCCGAAGAACCTGTATGCAGAAACCATTTCAGGATAGTCCTCCGGACTTTTACTTCCCAGTAGCACCGCACCCTTTGTAACATGCAGTTCCACATGATCCCTCATCACCAGGGTTCCCGTTAGAAATCTACCTGGGCCAATCACCACCCGGCCGCCACCTTCAAGGGCACATTTATCAATGGCACTCTGAATGGAAGCGGTATTAAGGGTAATCCCATCTCCCACAGCCCCATAATCGGTTACCATGTAGTCGCCTAATGAGGCTACAGTTATTCTCTCCAAAGAGCAGGTTTTTTCCTGGGGTGCCACCAAAAGCACCATCACAACCAAAAGTTGAACCCCATATTTATGGACCAGCTTCATCCCCTGTGCTTGTACCATTTCTCAGTGAGCCAGGCAGCTGAAGAGCGGTATGCTCCATCCAGATCGCGCACATCCGATTCTGCTCCACCCACATCAATCCCAAACATACCCCTGTAATCGATCCTGTCCAGGGTTTCAAAAAAACGCTCCCAGTGAATCTCCCCTTGCCCCATGGCCAGGTGCTCCACTTTCATACCCCGGTTATCCGAAAGGTGGATATAATCAATGTGATCCTTCAACCTGATCAGGGATAGAAACAGGTTGTCTTTCATAAAGTACTGGTTAGCCGTATCCAGGTTAAAGCGAAGGTTATCCCTCTTGAGTGCATCTGCAAACAGCAGATAGGCATCGGTGGAGTTGACAAGGGCTCCATAACAGGGATGCAGGTGATAGGTAAGTCCTCTATCGGCTGCCAGATCGCACACATTTCTAAATGTGTCCAGCAATCCATCCCAGTACTGGTCCCAATCCAGATCACCGGGAATGGTGGCCGTGGACAGCACCTCTTCATCATAGTGACGGGTGACGGGAATCCCGGCCGGGAACTGCCAGGGAGGGATGGGAGCATTGTCCAGTACCACCTTTGAACCCAGGGAGACAGCAACTTCACATCCCTTTTCAAACAAAGCCACGTTTTGATCCCGCTCAGCAGGATCAGGTGAACATAATCCAGGAAGCACTACGCAAAAAACCGGGACCTTTATCCCCAGACCATCGGCCTTTTCCCTGATCTGCGTACGCATCGAATGCACCCCTTCAAGGTGCTCTTTGCGAATTCCTTCAAGCTCAATACTGGCAAAGCCCAACTCCTTCAACTCCTCCAGGTGACTAAGCGCATCTGCTGCCACAGGAGGATAACCATGACGGGTAATTATATAGAGGTAGCAGGCTACGATATCCTCGCGAATTCCTTCCATGATCCTATCCATTAAATTGCCCTGCAATGCCAATGATACCAGCTAATGCCATCGCAATGGTAAATAAAAGTATAAAGCCCATTGACACATTGGAGGTGACTCCCAGGGTATGATTTCCCACAATGGATTTCTTATTGTATATGTACAACATAAGGGCAAGCACAAGCGGAGTCACAATGGCTGCCATGGCCTGCGAGATAATCATCACCATCACGGGTCTCCCGCCAAATACAGGCACCACCAAGCCAAGCAACACTCCAAAAAGGACCAACAATCGACTGCTGGTTGATTTCATATCCCTGGGCTTATTGTTAAAGTCAGCAAAGAGCCAGGGGGCAAGTAAAACAATAGGAAAGAGGGAGGAGAGTCCGGCCGCCACAATGCCACCCACAAAAATGGAGATAGCAAACCGTCCTGCCAGGGGCTCCATCAATTTTACCATATCAATGGCATTGTTCACCTTTAATCCGAGGGGATGCAGGGTTCCTGCAGCAGCAGCCATTACAGCCACGCTCAGTATAAACATCATAGAGACTGAGATAATGGCATCACGCCGTTCAGCCTTAAGGTCTCCCGTGCCCCATCCCTTCTCCTGAACCAAAATGGACCTCACCACATAGAGTATGGCCCCCATTGTGGTCCCAACCATCCCGGCCATAATCAACATGGCATCGGAATCTTTGGGCACACTGGGAATCAATCCCCTCAGCACTTCTTCAGGCTCGGGAATAACCATAAACATGGTCATCACAAATGATAGGCCCATAATTCCCACAAAAACAGCGAGTACCTTTTCAAATATCTTATGCTGCCCATTCCAGAATAGATAGTAGAGCATCCCTCCGAATATCAGTGCGGTAATGATAGGGCTAAACCCGTTCCCTGATTTGGTCAGGGGCCTGGACCACTCCTGCACCACCTGAGTAACCACTCCCATCACGCCCATGCAACTGACCCATTCACTCACCAGCAGCGAGATCAGAACAAAGACTGTAATGCCCAGACCGAAGTACTTTCGAAAGCTGGTAAGGATGGTTAACCCCGTCAATGAGGTATACCTCCCAAATAGCATGATCAGGAAAAAGGTGAAAATACAGGAAAGCAATAGTGGCCAGATCATGGTCAAACCGTAAGCTGCCCCTGAAGAGGCCATGGTGGTAATGCTGCCGGTTCCAATGTTATATCCGATCAGAAAGAGCCCAGGGGCAATACTGGCAAAAAAGAGTCCGGCTTTTTTAAATATGCTCAAAATATATGGTATTTAGATTTATTCATATGGGTATTTAAGAATCATTTAGGGCTCTCCTACTGGAACTACATACACCTGTGAAACACCGGATCTATCGGATGTATAACAGATATATTTCCCATTGGGACTAAATGAAGGATGTACATGTGCCCTCATTGTATGCCCTCCATCTACAGACGAATTTGGCCAGCATAGTACCTCTCCCTCACCCGAATCCAGATTTACCAATACCAGCTCATTGCTACCGGGTTGCTGGCAGTCAGAGATAAACCAACGGCCATCACGGCTTGCAATTCCATGTCCGAGCTTTATACTATCGCTTTCATAATGTACCCTGAAATCGCCCCCGCTTTTATCCTGGGAACAAATGGCAGCGGGGCTCCAGCCCGGGCGCGTCTTTCGAAAAAAGAAGAAGCGCTCCCCATCATAGGACCAGCTCTCGTGGGTGGCCCTGAATCCGTAGGGCATAGTTAAGAACTGCCTGTCGGTCCCGGCTTTCAAATCCACTTTCCACGACCGTGCCCGCATCTCCATGGGGAGTGACATATCGTTCTGAGTATCGGGACCGGGCACATAGGTAATCACATTCGGGTCCTCAGGGTTGATCAGGGGGTGGGAGATCTTTCCTTCCAGGTGTCGGTGAACTTCCAGCACCTCTCCTGTTACCAGGTTGGTTCTGAAAATGGCTTTCAGGGTATCGTTATACACATAGACCAGAGTATAGTTGCCATCGTTGGTAAATGATCCTGTATACCTGGGTTTATCGGGCAACAATCCGGTATAATCGTACAACATCTCCTCCTCTCCACTCTCTACCCGGGTGGCATAGAGTTTCCATCCATCCAGGTAGCACACCCGCTCTCCATCAGGCATAAGGGTGTAGTCATCATCCATGATCTTCCTGGAAAGAGGTGTAATGGGAGCAGATACTCCCGATTTCAGGTCGGTTCGATAAAGCCTCCATACTCCGGATTTTCGTGAAGCATAAATCACATACTTCTCATCGGAAGTAAAAGCCTGGCGTTCAAAATAACAGGCCACTGCAGGAGCTGTATCTGAGGTGATCTGCCAGACCTCCCTGCCAGTTTCCGGGGATGTGCTTTTTACCCATGATGGCCATCCTCCATCCACATCAAAGGCCTGGCCATTGATTCGTACCCCTTCCATCTCCAGGTGATCCATGAAATTTACTTCCACAGGTTGGGGAGCCGATTTAATCTCCACATCCCTGATAAAAATCGAATCGAGGTGCACCTGGGGAGATCCATTTAAATAAATCCCATGATCGGAAGCGTGACTGGCACTAATATGTTCTATCCAAATATTTTTAAAATGAGGCGGACAACACGATCCCTGGTTCTTATAGTTCGAATCGATAATAATGGTCGAACGGGTGGAATCAAATTCAATATTGCGCGCATAGATATCATGTACCATGCCCCCCCGGTCCCGGTTGCCCTTCAGATAAAACCCATAGATTACCTTTCCGGCAAAACTGCAGTCTTCCACATAAACATCATGCACTCCTCCAGACATCTCACTTCCCACAGCAATGGCATTGTGCCCGCTAAAAAGACAATTCCTCACTACGATATTTCGGGAAGGCCTCTTTAAGGTTCTTGCTTCAAGGTCCCTCCCGGCCTTAATAGCTATGTTATCGTCTCGATTGTTGAAAACAACATCTTCAATCAACACATTTTCACTGGACTCGGGATCAATTCCATCGTTATTAAAATTGAAAGCTTCGTAAGTAACCCTCCTCACTGTAATATCGCTGGAAAATACAAAGTGGAGGCACCAAAAGGGAGAGTCGGAGATTTTTACATCTTCCACCAGGATATTTTTACACTCGTAGAATTGCACCAGGTGGGGACGCAGAAAGTGACCTTTCCCAAATACACGCTCCTCAAGGGGAACTTCCTGGTTATTCATGCCCCGAATTAATTTCTTATCCGGGTCCTGAAGACTTTTCCAGTTATTCCAGGTGGTAGATGCATTTCCATCGATCTCTCCTTTTCCTGTTATGGCAATGTTATTGGCTCCGTTTGCATAGATAAAGGGCGAATAGTTATAGGCCCTTGTACCCTCCCAGCTGGTAAGCACCACCGGAAGGTAATCGTCGGGATTGTTTCCAAAAACCAACCGTGTCTCCTCTTCCAGGTGCAGATTGGTATGGCTGACCAGATGAATGGGACCATTGATCAGGTAGGTTCCGGGTTCTACCACGACCCGTCCGCCACCCGATTCTGCCACTGCAGAAATGATTCGATCAAATGCACTTTTATTATCAGTAACACCATCACCCTTCCCTCCGAAATCTGACAGTAAAAAAGTCTGTTCAGGTATCTCAGGAAGTGTAATCTGGTCAACAATATCTGCAGCATGCCTCCATGGATCAACGCCGTCCTTCAGGTTCCTGTTTGACTTACATCCAAAGGTTGCCACCATCAAAGCAGCTGCGACAATCAGCAACCGGACTCTACAATTCATAAGCTCAATTCCTAAGCAAAAGCCACCCTGCGAAGGGCAAGGCGGCTTTTTAATCACATTAACTTATAATCACTTCTTCAGAATCTTCAGGGTGGAAACCTCACTACCTGCATTCATCCTTAAGATGTACATTCCGGTTCCAAGTTGATGTCCTGAATCATCGGCACCATTCCAGGAAATGGAATGACTGCCTGAAGGATAAGAACCATATGAAAGAGTTGCTACCTTCTGGCCCACCACACTATATAATGATATTTCAACCTCTGCATCTGTATCCAGGTTAAAACGAATGGTGGCAAAGTCTACAACAGGTACAGGGAACACTTCCAGATTTGAATTCGAGTAATCGAATTGCTCGGTTCCTATGACAATTTCACCATCCCACCTCAAATCTCCAAGCTGACCACTGGTGGAGCTGGCTGCCATAAGTGGCGTATTTTTAAATCCGAAGTCGAAAGGTTCACCTGCAATATCGAATGCCGGCGGTGTCAGATTTGCATCGGGAGTGGCATACCAATCAGACACCATGGTATAATTCGCCACTGGTCCGTTTGTAAACATCACATCCTCGGCCAGCATGGTTGCTCCTGTTCCGGCTTCATCCACATAGGCCTGGGCAGCCATATTGAACATGGGAGTTACTATAATCGAATCGGGCTGCTGATCTGCATACCCTGCATCGGTAAAGATGCTGTTATTACTAATGGTTATGTCCTGTACAACTCCCTCAATGGAATCCACATTGATCACCCCGCGGGAATCATCCAGCTCTTTACCCAGCACACCGCAATCTTTAAAGATGCTGTTGGTAATCACAGCTTTGTAAACCTGGCCTACATCCATTGCACGGCGACCTGTATTCACAACAGTGTTGTGGTCGAAGTGAAAAAGTTGCATGGTTCCACCACCATCCCTGATGAGACGGGAACCGATGTTATAAAAGGTGGAGTTCTCAATCCAGATTGTTTTCACATCATTTCCTCTGTCATCGATCACCCTTCCATTGTCATAATCCTGGTCCATATTGGAAACGTTACAATTCTTCAGAATAACACTTATATTATCTGCATCCAGTCTGAATGGTGCCTGTGTATCCTCATTCAACAGGCAATCTTCCAATGTGATCACCGCAAAATCCCCTTTAACTCGGATCGTATTCTTATTGCGGGCTCCCAGCTCATCGGTATTGGAAATATCCAGACCAATAAGGGTAAGATCGTCACGCGGTACGAAAAGCCTTGCGGATTCATTTCCATCATCCACTGCCGGATAGAGTTTAGGCTTTACAGTTGCGCCTTCTTCTGCAATAATGGTTAATGGAAAACGATTCTCAATTTCACCCATGGAGAGGTAGTATCCTCCATCGCCAAGTATATAAATCGTGTAAGGATCTACCCTGTCGCCCGTGGCGGTGGTATCCCCGAAAATGGCATCATTGATGGTTCCCACTCCCTGCTCAATGGTTATATACCTTTGATCGGGCATGGTTGCATCCCATCGTGGATCTCCAAGCGGCCCGTCATCGGTGTCGCCCATGGCCAGTGGTCTGCTGTTATATCCAAAATCGAAAGGCTCTCCTGTTATATCAAATGCCGGAGGCGTAAGATCGGCATCCGGGGTTGTATACCAATCAGACACCATGGTGTAATTTGGAGCAGGTCCCTTGGTAAACATCACATCCTCTGCCAACATGGTGCCTTCGGTAACCGCTTCGTCAACAAAGGCCTGTGCAGCCATGTTAAACATGGGAGCTTCCAGAATGGTATCTGGTTGCTGATCGGCATAGCCTGCATCGGTAAATGAGCTGTTGTTGCTGATCAGGATGTCCTGGGTGACTCCTTCAATGGAATCCACATTGATCAATCCCCGGGTATCAGTTGTATCTTTACCCAATTGCCCGCAATCCTTCAACAGGTTATTGGTGATAATGGCTGCGTAAACTTGTCCCACATCCATCACCCGGCGACCGGTATTAACGACTGTGTTGTGATCAAAATAGAAGTAGTTCATACTACCACCACCATCCCTGATCAGGCGGGATCCTATGTTATAAATGGTCGAATTCTCAATCCAGATGGTATCCACCTGATTTCCACGGTCATCAATCACCCTTCCATTGTCATAATCCTGGTCCATATTAGAGATCACACAATTCTTAATGATTATACTTATATTTTCACCATCCAACCGGAATGGCGCCTGGGTATCCTCGTTCAGACTGCAATCTTCCAGGTAGATCCTTGCATTATCCCCTTTCACCCTGATGGTATTTTTATTTCGGGCTCCCAATTCGTCGGTATTGGAGATATCCAGTCCGATAAGAGTAAGATCATTACGCGGAACAAAGAGTCTGGATGATTCATTTCCATCATCTACAGCCGGGTAAAGTTTAGGTTTAACAGCTGCACCATCAGCTGCCACAATCGAAAGCGGGAAGCTAAAATCAATCTCACCGGTTGACAGGTAAAATCCTCCATCAGACAGTACATAGACCGTGGTACTATCGACCCGGTCACCGGTCTCAGTGGTATCACTGAAGATTGCTTCATTCAAAGTGCCCACACCCTGTACAACTTCCACAGTCCTCTGGGCTAAAATCGATGCAGACAGCCCCAGTAAGAGGGCCATCATCATCAGAGATGACATTGTTTTGTAAATTTTTTTCATAATAGATTCATTAAGTTAGTACTCATTAATTTAAAGTAGAAATTAAAATATATAACGTACCCCAACATCAGCCGACCAGCCAAAATACTCTTCACGTGTAGGGAAGTTGGCCGATCCCAGGAAAGCTCCTTCAGAATAGTTTGTAAGGTTATTTACATTCAGATAGACACTGAAATGATCACCGAATTTCTGCCGAACCACCATGTCCCACCGAACATAAGAATCGGTAAAGCCATCCAGCTCAGGACGGGTTCCCACAAATTGCAGGCTGGGTCCCTGAATCACAAGGGAAACTCTGCCCGAGAATCCTCTTTTTTCATATCCAATCGAAAAGTTTCCCACGTAATCCACCTGGCCGGGCATCCTGCCAATCCTCACCGTATCAATAATGGTAGGTGTAAATGGAGGAAGCGGACTCCTCTCCCCAATCTCAAAGAATGGGAACTCGGTTTGTGAAAACATCCTTGAGTAGTTCAGATACAACACAATTCCATCAAAGGGTGCCGGCAGGTACCTGAAATTGGTCTGTAACTCCAGTTCCAATCCCTTCACAATAGAGGTGCCCTCTGCATTTACAGGTTCAGTGAGCGAATATCCAAAGTACTCTCCTTCATCCTGAATCCTGTTGGTTCTGATATAATCGATGTTATCAATTTCCTTATAGAAGAATCCGGCAGTAAACATCCCCACATTATGGTAGAAGGAGAGAAAAAGGTCATAATTGTAGGCTTCAACATGTTTCAGGGCTGGATTCCCCTGCTCAATGTTTTGATCCATCCGCACAATCTCCCTCCAGGGAACCAGGTTGAAGTAATCGGGGCGTGAAAGTGTTTTGGTATAGGCCAGCCTGATATCGAACCAGTCCAGGGGCTTAAGCCTAACGTGGATCATGGGAAGGAACTCTGCATAATTCTGCCCTCCCGTGGTATCAGTCAACCCCCCTATATTCTCTCCCTCTCCATCCTCACTGTTGAAGGGATTTCCAAATAGGGAAGAGTAGTTATTGGTGGTATACTCATAACGGACCCCCGGCATAATCATCGCCCAACTTCCAATGTTGATCTCGGTCATCAGGTAACCGGCTAAAATCTCCTCCTTTGCCGAATATACCTGCAGAAGAGCCCTGTTGTCCTGTATATACAATGAATCACCACCTGGAAGTACATAGTTCCGGTACTGCTCCCCAAAATCAAGAATCTCTTCCTGGTCCAGGGTGGGCCCGAAATCATACCTTCCTCCCAACCAGGGATTCAGATCCGTACCCGGGTCCAAAAAGCTTGAGATTGCCATCTTGCCTTCAGAGGTCAGATCATAGAGATCTGGTTCAGCTTCGGCAAATTCATTCAATCCGAAATGGGAGGTCCAGTAACGGTCCATATCCCGGTCCCGGTCCTTATGTCTGTATTTCCCCCCACCCTTAACGTAGCCATTGACTCTATTTCCTATGCTGAAGGGCAATTTCAAATCAAGTAGTCCGGTTACATTCCGGTCTTTACTCCTGGAGGTTTCAAAAGAGTTCTCCTTAAAGAAGGTTGCATCCAGGTTATTTTTGGCTCCCGCCGGAATATACTCAGGTCCCTTGTCCTCCTCCAGATCGGGATTAAATGCTGCAAGTTCACGAAAAACAGCATTTTGCTGAAAAGGGGTATTTTGCACACTCTGAGAATAGGAGCCTCTCCAGAAAATCTCCAGGCTTCTTACAAAATGTCGACCACTTAAGTTATTTGACAAAAGACTGGTTTTAATATCCCTGTCTCTCGTATCGTACTCCGTCCTCCAGGAACCAATCCTGTAGCGCTTTCTGCGACGAAGTTCGACCCTGTCAGTCTGGTTGAACGATGAAGTAAAAAGTATCTTCCCTTTAGGAAGTTTATAATCCAAAGTCGCACTGGCCCCGCCTCTGTATCGAGTCTCCTGACGATCTATAAGGTTCATGTTATTGACGCCGATCACAGCCTCATCATTGGAAATCCCCTTGTAAACGTAACCCACATCCAGCAGGTCCGATCCCCTGTTGGCCCTTTGAAAGCTGCCTGTAATCAATGCCCCAAACTTATCTTCAAAAAAACGATTGCCCAGACTGGCTGATGTCTTGTATTGCCCAAAATCTTTTTCATGGGCATTATACCCTGTCTGCAACAGAGCAGACCCATGAAATCCCGGATCAGCATTCCTGGCGATAAAGTTCACCGATCCTCCAATGGCATCACCATCCATATCTGGTCTCAATGCCTTAAAAACTTCCATCCCTTCAAGCATATCAGGAGAGATCATACTTAGATCCACCGAACGGTCCAGGGGATCGGTAGAGGGTATCCTCTCTCCATTGATGGTGATGGAATTAAACTTGGGAGCCAGGCCCCTTACCACCACTTTACTTCCCTCACCGGCATCCCTCTGAATAGATATTCCCGGAAGCCTGCCAATGGCTTCAGCAGCATTTGCATCGGGAAGCTCGCTGATTTTCTCTCTGGAAACCACATTGACAATGGTATTGGACTTTATCTGCCGGTTGATGGCTGCAGTCTGACCCCGCATCATGGCTGTAACAACAGCCTCCTCACCCATGATCGACTCTACCTCAAGGACACCATCTATCTCTTTGGTCTCCCCTGCACGAATCTCAATGGCCTGCTCAATATCCTTATAACCCAGGTAGCTAAAAATCAGAGTATAGGTCCCGGGTTTCACATTTAGCAGCTGATAATTTCCATCATTATCTGTCACTGTACCGGTGGTGGTTCCCACAAGGGCTACATTGGCATACATCAGGACCTCTCCACTCTGGGCATCTTTCAGGGTACCTTTAACTCCCCCTCTCGTCTGTGCATTTACTACCAAAACAGATATGAATATCAGGGCAAAAGTCAAAACTCCAATTTTCCCCATACGTTGTTTCATATCCACTCTTTCAATTTATAGAAAAGCCATCAAATAACCCTCACAACTGACAAATATATGACAATTATCGATCCTTCCAAAAGAAATGTGTGTCCGCACACACACTTTGTCATATCTGCATTTTTTAACTACATTAGCACAGATTTATGAGTGAAAACGGAACCCATACCAGGATTAAGGACATTGCTGCCAGGGCGGGCTGTTCCATTGGGACCGTGGATCGGGTCATACACAACCGGGGGAAGGTATCTGAGTCGGTAAAAAAGCGAATTCTTGAGATCATCAGCGAGCTTGATTATAAACCCAATGTGAACGCCAGGGTTCTTGCCAGCAAACACCCCCTCAATCTGGGAATTTTACTTCCCGCTTATAATGAGGGAGAGTACTGGGAGCTGCCCACAGCTGGTATTCAACACGCATTGGATCGATACAACGAGCAAGGGTACCAGATCAATGTATTCAGGCTAAGCTATCACAATCCAGAACAGTTTTACAAGGCAGGTATGCAAATGCTTGCGGAAAACATGGATGGGATCATCATGAGCCCGGCTACCTATAAGGAGAGTGTAAGGCTGGTCAGATCCTATTTTCAGGAGGCCAAACCTTTTATATTAATTGATTCTGATATTCAGGGCTTACCCTCTCTCTCTTTTATTGGTAAAGATCCTGTACAATCAGGATCCACGGTGGCCAATCTGACCCACAAGGTAACCAGGCACATACCGGGACAAAAAAGAATATGGGTGATCAATATCTCTAAAAACCTTAGTCAGATGTACTCCTTCCTGGCCAGGGAGAGTGGTTTTATGAACTATTTCTCAAACAAGCAGCTGCAGGAAGAATATAGTTTTAAGACCTATGAAATTGAGGACCGCGACATCCAGGAAGAGTTCGATAAGCACTTTCATAACCTGTTGTCGGATGGAGTGCCTCATGCCATCTATGTGACCGGCTCCAGAGTTTATAAGATCGCCAACAGCCTGAAAAAATATAAATCCGGATACAAGCCCCTGCTAATTGGCCACGATCTGATTCGACAAAACATGGAGAGGGTCAGGGATGAATCCATCGATTTTCTGATTGAGGAGGAGGCAGGCCGACAGGGTTATCTGGCTGTAGAAAGCATGATCAGAAGCATTGTTCACAAAGAGAAGATTGAGAAAAAACAGCTGATGAACCTGTTGATCTATACAAGGGAGAACCTACCACTAGATCCTTCGGAGTAGTGATGAGGAGCCTTTGTCCAGAAAAAGCCAGGTCTTCTTATGAGTCTTTAAAGCAGATGCGGGAATCTTTGGAGAGACCTCCTTTTCCACTGCGTTTTTAACAGCTTCAGCTTTACGCTCATCGGGCACCGCACAGATTATATTTTCTGATTTCAGGATCTGGTTCACCGACATGCTGATGGCCGTTTCGGGAACCTTGTCAAGTGAAGGGAACCATCCCTCACCAAATTGTTGGTTCCTGCATTCAAGGTCCAGGTTTACCTCGATATATGGTTCTCTGGTTTTGAAATCTGCCGGGGGATCGTTAAAGGCCAGGTGGCCATTTTCACCAATACCTATGAAAGCCACATCAACTGGCTGGTCTGCGATCAGCTCCCCCAGTCTTTCACATTCTGCAGCTGCATCAGATTCTCCATCGATATAATGAAACTCTTTGAGGGTAACACGATCCACAAACCTCTCCTTCAGGTATTTCCTAAAAGAAGCTCCATGTGTAACCGGGATACCGATGTACTCATCCAGGTGAAAGGCTGTGACCTTCGTCCAGTCAACTTTTGCATGGATCAATTCATCCAGCATCTCAAACTGGGATGCTCCAGTGGCCACAATGATGGTCGCTGCTCCCTTTTTATTGATTGCTTTTCTGATCAGTTCAGCACCTTTCCTGGCTGCAGTCCTCCCCAGCTCTTCCTTGTTCTTGTAGATAAATACTTTCATAATGATTGCAAAAGTAGGACAATTCCAACTCCTCTCCAAAAAAAAATGTGTGCGCACACACAAGATTCATTTAGAATACCTTTCTCAAACCAGTTTTTTCTGTTTTTAAATATCCTTAATCCATAGCCCATTAAACTACTAGCCAAAAAATAATTGCGCTCTGGAATGAAAATTTTGTAGATTAGAGGCCATGCAAAAGAGATACGTTGGTTTCTTTCTGGGGATTCTTGCATTTCTTGGTATCCTGATATTCACCGACCTGGAACCAGGAAAACCCGAGGTTACAGCAACCCTTGCTGTGGCTGCACTTATGGCCATCTGGTGGGTAACTGAAACAGTTCCTCTTGCAGTCACCGCACTTATACCCATAGTTCTATTCCCGGCTCTGGGGATTCTGGACGGGAAAGCCGTTTCGGAGGTATATATCAATCACATCATATTTGTATACGTGGGCGGATTTATGATGGCCCTTGCCATGGAGAAATGGAACCTGCATAAACGAATTGCACTCAAGCTGCTGGTCCTGATAGGAGTGAGTCCCAGGCGCATCCTGCTGGGTTTTATGGCCACTTCGGCTTTTCTGTCCATGTGGATCAGCAATACGGCCACCACCATGATGATGATTCCCATAGTGCTCTCTATTGTGGTGAGCCTGGAAGATAGCCTCTCCGAAAAAACCATCTCGAAGTACGCCACCGGACTTTTCCTGGCCATTGCCTACAGTGCTTCCATAGGTGGGATGTCCACGCTGGTTGGATCTCCTACAAACCTGGTTTGTCCAAGAATACTAACCCTGCTCTATCCGGAGGCACCGGAAATATCCTTTACCGGTTGGATGACATTTGCGCTGCCCATATCGGCGGTCATGCTGGTGGCTGTTTTCCTGGTCATTCACCTGATATTCAGCCCCCGGGATAAATGGGAACATATCGACCGGGCACATTTTAAAAAGGCTTACAACAAGCTGGGTAGAGCCAGTCATGAGGAGAAAGTCGTCTTTGTTCTGTTCCTTACCCTTGCACTCTTATGGATTACAAGGGCCGGAATCTCCTTCAATGGATTTACTATTCCGGGTTGGGCCACGATTTTTAAGATGCCTTCATACATCAACGATGGAACGGTGGCCATATTCATCTCAATTATTCTGTTTATTATTCCATCCCGTAGCAGAAAAGGAGAACGGATTATGGACTGGCAGACAGCACACAGGATTCCCTGGAACATTGTATTGCTGTTTGGTGGGGGATTCGCACTGGCCCTGGGATTTCAGTCCTCCGGTCTGGCCATCTGGTTTGGGGAACAGCTGCTCTGGACACAAGGGGTCCATCCATACCTGATCCTGCTTGCAGTGGTAGCCCTGATGTCATTTCTGACTGAACTCACTTCCAATGTTGCCTCCACCCAGATGTTGCTCCCCATATTTGCCAGTCTGGCCATTAGCAGCGTTAACAATCCACTCCTGCTTATGATCCCAGCCACACTAGCCTCTTCCCTGGCCTTTATGCTTCCCACTGCCACACCACCCAATGCCATCATTTTTGGTACAAACCGGATCAGAATTGCCACCATGGTCAGAACCGGATTTGTGCTTAATCTGGTAGGGATCCTGGTGGTGGTATTGGTCACCTGGTTACTGGGGGGACGGATCCTTGATATTGATCCCGGAATCGTTCCGGCATGGGCACAATAAAACCTAAACCGTGAATCTAAAACGAAAAATTATCACCATCACCGCCTTTGCCATTGCCATGGGTTTCCTTGAGAGCGCCGTGGTGGTCTATCTAAGAGAGATCCTCTACCCTGACGGATTTGCATTTCCCCTCTCTAATATGCCGGTCCGTCTGGCCCTTACAGAACTCCTAAGGGAGCTTGCAACCATGATCATGCTAGTGACCATTGGGATCGTAGCTTCCAGGCGATTCAGTACCGGATTTGCCTGGTTCCTTTACAGTTTTGCAATCTGGGATATCTTCTATTATGTGTTCCTGAAACTCCTCATTGGATGGCCCGAATCTCTCTTTACCTGGGATGTGCTTTTCCTGATTCCCACCACATGGACCGGTCCGGTCCTTTCCCCAATTCTTGTCTCCCTTACCATGATAATGCTGGCCATGGTGATCCTGTACCGTGCTGATCGCGGATTTCAGACAAAGATCTCTGGCCGTGTATGGGCGGGCTTAATCCTGGGATCTCTGATCCTGATCGTAGGATTCGTGTTTGACTATTCTCAACATATGCTCACCCACTTCTCCCTATTTGAAATGTTACAGCTGAAAAATCCCGAAGTACTGGAGGTGGCTACCTCTTATATTCCCCAAAGATTCCCCTGGTGGATCTTTGGTATAGGAGAAGGAGTCATATTGGCCTCCATAGGATGGTATTGGAAACAAACATAGGATCCCTTGCATGAAAAAATATGCCTTAGTATTTATCTCTTTACTTCCTATGGCACTTATTTACGCCCAGGAGGAAGCCGTACCTGACACTAACAGATCAGATTTTACCCTGAGTCTAAATGTGGTTGGTGATTTATCGCTTTTTTCACTAGGTTTTGACAAGCTCTTTTTTGTAAAGCCAGCCCTGGTAATTTCCGGAATGGTAGGATTGGGGTTCAACTCAGAATTCGATCTATCAGATAACCCCTCAAACACCTACTTTGTTTTGCCTCACCATCTTACTGTCAATTATGGAAAAAGAAAGAGTTTCCTGGAATTTGGAATCGGAGGTTCATTAGTTACCAGATCGCAATATTCAGGGTATTTTGTATATCCCATAATTGGATATAGACTCCACCCATTTAAAAATCCCGGATTTAGCTTCCGGGCATGGCTCTTTTACCCTTTTGGTCAAACTTCCAAAGTGGCAGAGTTAAACATCCTGCTTGTGCCATACGGCCTGAGTTTTGCCATAGCTATTTAATCGAAAATTAGTCTCTTTAATAGGAAGAGAAGATTACTTTTGAGATGATATGACAGATAAACATTGGAAAGAGTTAATAGCCGTAGTTGGAGGAGAGGTTCTGTCCCCTCTTCCCGTTGGGTTTATTATCGATTCACCCTGGTTGCCCAACTGGCATCATATTTCAATCCTGGACTACTTCTCAAGCGACCAGCTCTGGTTGGAAGCCAACCTGAAAGCCATTGAGACCTTCCCAGAAGCCATGTTCCTGCCCGGATTCTGGTCCGAATATGGCATGTGCAGCGAACCCTCAGCATTCGGAGCAAAAACCTCCTTTCCGGAGAATGAGTTTCCTCATGCATTCCCCAACATCACCGATGCAGAACAGATTCATGACTTGCCTGTTCCCGACCCGGTGAAAGATGGCCTGGGCCCTTTTATACTTAACAGGTTAAAGCTCATGCAGCCACACATAGAAAATGCGGGCCATCGAATCAGGTTCTCAGTGTCAAGAGGGCCCCTGAATATTGCTTCATACCTGATGGGGGCCACAGAGTTTATGATGGCCATGATTACAAATCCCGAAGAGATTCATCTCCTCATCAGAAAGATCACCGACTATCTGGCCGGATTTCATGACCATCAAAAACATATGTTTCCCTCCATCGACGGAATCCTCATCCTGGACGACATAATCGGTTTTATCAGTGAAGATCAGTTCCTGGAATTTGGCCTTCCCTATTTTAAAGAACTATACAACAGAGATTTGAACATAAAGTTCCTTCATAACGATGCCAACTGCATGGAATCCATACAGCACCTACCCGAAATGGGAGTGAACCTGTTTAACATGGGATTTGATACCGATCTGAATCAGCTTAAAGAGCTCACCAATAATCAGGTTACCATGCTTGGGAACATTCCACCAAGAGATGTTCTTGCAAGAGGCACCGTAGAAGAGGTGAAGAGAGCGACCCTGAATTTACTCCAGTCTACAAACAATCCCGCCAGGATTATCTTTTCCTGTGGCGGAGGAATGCCCCCCGGGGTATCTACTGAGCAATTAAGAACATTTATTAATACGGTTCATTCATACGCTCCACAAAACTAAACCCATGCGTACCTATCTACTTATATTACTTGTTGGAATCCCCCTTCTCTCCCATGCACAGAATCAAGAGAAGACAGGATTGAAAACCGACGATGCGAAAACCACGATCTATGCCGGTGAACGCCCGGTGCTCAGTTACGTTCACAAGGAAACAATGCCTCCTGAGGGGATAGATCCCCTTTTCAAACGTTCCGCCTATATACATCCGCTATGGTCGCCCGGAGGTGAGCGTCTGACCCGCATTCAACCCCCCGATCACTACCACCACTATGGCATTTGGAATCCATGGACCCGCACCCACTTTGACGGTTACAAGGTGGACTTCTGGAACCTGGCCGCTGCCGAGGGCACAGTGAGATTTGCACAATACCTGGATAAGTTTAATAAGGAGAACCGGGTAGGTTTTAAAGTAAAACAAGAGCACATCTATTTCAAAAAAGATGGATCCGAAGACGTAGCCATAAATGAATACTGGGAGATATCCCTGATTAAGGCAGAAGAGAAGGTTTATGTAGTGGATTTGATCACCACTTTAAATTCTCCTCTAAAAGAGGGAATCACCCTGGAGGCATACAGGTACGGAGGCGGACTGGGATTCAGGGCCACGGAAAGGTGGGGCACTGATAACAGTACGGTCCTCACTTCTGAGGGAAAGACAAGGAAGGATGCCGATGCTTCTGAAGCACGCTGGGTGATCATCGAGGGAGAATCCTCCGTTCCGGAAGGACGGTCGGGGATTCTCTTCCTGAGTCATCCTTCCAACCAGTCGCACCCCGAGCCCATGCGCATGTGGCCACCGGATACGCAGGAAGGTAAAGAAAATGTATTCTTTGAATTCTGTCCCATACGTCATCAGGAGTGGGTCCTGGAGCATGGAAAAGAGTATACTCTAAAATACAGGATGGTTATTTTTGATGGAACCATGGAGCCCGAAGAAGCCGAAAATTATTGGAAACAGTTTTAATCAACTAAAAACATTTAGCATGCAACGAAGAAGCTTTCTTAAGAAAACAACCGGAGCAGCAGTCAGCACCCTCATACTACCCACCATTATTCCTTCCCATGTGCTGGGCAAAACAGCTCCCAGCAATAAGATCCGTATCGGACAGATCGGGTTTGGTCGCATTGCCATGAGTCACGACCTGCCCGAGACTCTTAAAAATGAGATCGCTATGGGTGTAGCAGTGGCAGATGTGGACATCAACAGGGCAAAGCAGGGGAAAGCATGGATCGAGAAGTTTCATGCCGATCATGGCAAGTCTGGTGTGGATGTAGCTGTCTACCAGGATTACAGGGAGATGCTACAGGATAAAAGCATCGACGCTGTGATCATTTCCACTCCCGATCACTGGCATGCACAACCGGCCATGGAGGCAGCCCTTGCAGGCAAAGACATCTACCTGCAAAAACCTGCATCCCTCACCATTGCTGAGGGGCGACAGATGAGTGATATTGTTCACCAGACCGGACAAATCTTCCAGCAGGGGAGCCAGCAGCGCGGAACCTCACCCTGGCCACAGTTCCACAGAGCTTGCGAACTGGTGCGAAATGGACGGATTGGTACCCTGAAAAACGTACAGATAGGATTACCAGGTGATCCGGGGGGCAATGAGGAATCCCCCATGCATGTCCCCGATAACCTGAATTATGAAATGTGGCTGGGAAGCACACCTTATAAATATTATACTGAGAAGAGGGTACACCCACAGAACGACTTTTCCCGTCCGGGTTGGCTCCGCTGTGAACAGTTTGGCGCCGGAATGATTACCGGATGGGGAGCCCATCACCTGGACACAGCACATTGGGCCATGGGTACAGAGTATACAGGTCCCATCGAAATTGAAGCTGAAGCCTCCTTCCCCCAATCCGGGCTGTGGAACGTGCATGGAGACTTTAAGGTACATGCTAAATATGCCAACGGGGTTTCCATGGAAATCAGTGGCACTTTTCCCAATGGCGTAAGGTTTGAGGGTTCGGAGGGATGGATTTTTGTATCACGGGGAAATGTAGCGGTCACTTCCTCAGATCCCACAAAACCTGGAACTGAGCTGAAAGCGCTGGATGCCAGTGATCCTAAAATTCTGAAATCAGAAATTGGACCCCATGAGATCCATCTCTACAAAGCTCCCGAGCAACATGAGGACTGGCTCAATGCCATCCAGTCCAGGAAAACACCTGTAGCACCTGCAGAGGTGGGACACCGTTCTTGCTCTGCCTGCCTGGTAAGTCACATTGCCATGAAGGTTCCAGGGAAACTACACTGGAATCCGGATCGGGAGAAATTCATCGACAATGACAGTGCCAATGAAATGTTGAGCAGACCCCAGAGATTTCCATTTGGAACCGACTATGTACTCTAATGAAAAACTGAAATCCATATGATAAATTTCCATAATATAAAGTCCCTGGTGCTACCCGCACTGATACTTTTGCTGGTTTCATGCGGACAACGCACCACAATAAACACCCAAAGCACAGAAACCATGTTTAACCCCGTTGAAGGAAATGTAAAACTGATGAACCTGGATCCCGGCCATTTCCATGCCTCCCTGGTTCAGAAAACCATGTATGAAAGCGTGGATCCGACAGTCAACGTGTATGCCCCGGACGGACCGGAGGTAGAGAGCTATCTAAACCGTATTAAGGATTACAGCTCCAGACCCGAAAGCCCCACTTCGTGGGAAGAAAAGGTCTATAAGGGAGATGATTTCCTGGAGAAGATGCTGTCTGAAAAACCAGGAAATATGATGGTGGTTTCGGGCAACAATTCCAAGAAGACTGAATACATCCTGAAATCGGTGGAGGCGGGAATCCATGTGCTGTCCGACAAACCCATGGTCATTTCACCCGAGAAGTTTTCCATGCTGGAGCAGGCCTTTGAAACAGCAGCCAAAAATGGGGTATTGCTTTATGATATTATGACCGAGCGGCACGAGATCACCACCATGCTTCAAAAAGAGCTCTCTCTGATGCCCGAACTATTCGGAACCCTAAAGACCGGCACTCCAGAGGAGCCGTCCATCACCAAGGAGAGTGTCCATCATTTCTCTAAGATCGTATCGGGCAAACCACTGATCCGCCCCCCCTGGTTCTTTGATGTGTCTCAGCAGGGGGAGGGAATTGTGGATGTAACCACTCACCTGGTTGATCTGATCCAATGGGAAGCATTTCCAGGTGTAACTCTGAAGAAATCGGATGTGGAGATTGTTTCAGGTAAGAGGTGGACCACCGATCTCACTCCAGATATGTTTCGGAAAGTCACCGGTCTCGACACCTGGCCCGATTACCTGGAAAAAGATGTGGAGGACAAGCAACTGAAGGTTTACAGCAACGGGGAGATCAATTACAAGCTAAAAGGGATTCATGCAAAAGCTTCTGTGATATGGAATTACGAAGCTCCTGCGGGGACAGGCGACACCCACTACTCCATCATGCGGGGAAGCAAAGTCAACCTGGTCATCCGGCAGGGAGAAGCCGAAGGGTATAAGCCCATTCTATACATTGAGGCCACCAGCATCGAATCCCCAAAAGCCTTCAAGAAGACGCTCGAAGCCTCCGTCAGGGATCTGGCTGGCAAATACCCGGGAGTAGAGGTACAGGAAATGGAGGGAATGATCTGGCAACTGCAGATCCCCGATAGCTACAAGGTAGGGCATGAGGCTCATTTCGGACAGGTCACTGAAAAGTACCTTGGATACTTGAAATCAGGGAACCTACCCCAGTGGGAAATACCCAATATGATCGTGAAGTACTACACCACCACTGAGGGAATGAAGAAGGCGATGGAATAAGACCTCCTGCAGAAGAACTATCTGTCGTAGTGGAACCTGCATGAATAGATGTTCAACTTTTCATCCTTTACTCGGTAAACCAGTCTGTGTTCATGGTCCATTCTTCGTGACCAAATTCCGGCTAAATCGTGTTTCAACATCTCGGGTTTTCCAAGGCCCGTATGAGGATGCCGCGCAATATCTTTCAGAAGAGCATTGATTTTCCGTATGATTCGCTTATCATTACATTGCCAATACAAATACTCTGACCAGGCTTTTTCACCAAAGATTATTTGCATAACTCATCCAGGTCTTTCTCAACTACTTTTCCTTCTTTGAACTGCTGAATGGCTTCATACAGACTGTCTGAATTGGCCTTTGTCGAAAGCAGATACATGGTTTCCATCAGGGAATTATATTCATCCAGGGAGATCATTACAGCTCCCTTTCCCTTCCCCCGATTGATAATTAATGTTTCAAAATCTTCGATCACCAGATCCAGGTACTTTTTCATTTCCTTCCGAAAATCGCTGACGTTTGCGCTTAACATAATGTTTTTTATGTACATGTTATCGTGCAAATTTAAGTACATAATTTTAATAAGTCAAATCTAAGGATGACTCTCAGCGATTCCGCTCATTTATGTGAGGAGAGCCAGAATCACCTTTGCAGTGGGTCAGTAAGAGCCTCAGGAACATAGAGGCGACACTGAAGGCAAAGGTCATGTATCTAAGCAATACTCCAATCCATATTTTCAAGTTCAATCTTAAAATTTACTTTAGCTTTTAGTGCTTGAAAAATCTTCAATACAGTACTAATAGTCATGTTTCTTGCGTTTCGCTCAAGTTTCGAAATCTCAGATTTATTTACTCCAATCAAGTCTCCTAATTGAGCTTGAGTCAAATTTCTTTCTTTCCGAGTTTGTTTAATCATCTCTCCTAAAATATCAAGATTTAACTCAAACTCATATTGATCTCTTTTTCCTGTCCCAACCTCGCCTATATATTTATCCTTTAGCTTATCAAAGCTGTGGAATTTCATCTCTTTAGTTTCCATATCTCATCTTTTAAAGTAAAAATCCATAATCTGTCTTGCTCTTTAAATCTCCACTTTTGGCGTCTTCTTAGTTTTCTTAATGAATCCATTTGTCGCAATCACAAGCGTTTCCAATCTATCTCGTTTATCCCAAAATGCCAATAATCGATATTGAATTTTATTGTATTTTGTCCTGAACTCCCAAATATCAGAATCAAGTTTTTTTAATAGTTCCGGATCTTGGGTCAACTTGGCTTTATCAATGTTGTAAATTATCTTCCTGCGAGCCTTATCTGCCAGGGAATCCAAGAACTCTTCCACTTCATCTGAGTAAATAATTTTGAAGTATTCCACCTTAATAAAGATGTATTATTGCAAAGTTAATGAATGTTTCTATATATAGCAACCCTCCCTACCCTGTTACTGGCCAGTGAAAGTATCCCCATTTTTTATGCTTATCACTTGTTGCATGCCGGAACCTCAGATCCAGCCTACAACGCAGAGAATCTCAGTGGATTTTTCGGGGTATGTCCAGACTCATTTATGTATTGAATAAAAGATTATCGGTCTCCTTAAACAGATAATTCGTCAGAACAATTAATTTTATGTATTATTCGTCCTACAAACACATGCCATGAAAAAACTACGCTCCCCCATTGCCCTGCTCATTCTGATCACCATTGCAATCTCCTGCAACCCGAAAGTGATGGAGCCACCTGTTCTGGCGCCCTTTCAGGACCTGGATACCATTTGCACCAACGACTGGTGGAACCGGGCTCCCAATCCCATACACAATGTGAAGGTGGAGCGGGATCAGGTGCTTGCTTTTGGGATGTACACTGTCATGAACAACACTCTGAAAATGAGCGCGCAGTTGTATCCTCTTTATCCGGATGAAACGCGGGTAGTCAGGCTGGAAGTCCAGAAGGATGGCCAGTGGGTAGAAATCGCACAGAAGGAGGTAAATGACATTGGCTGGTCTGCTCTTTTCAGAATCGAGAACTGGGATACCACCAAGGATGTAGCTTACAGGCTCAGGCACGGGAAAGTGGCTCTTTTTGAGGGACTAATCAGGAAGGATCCGGTGGAGAAGGATGAGATTGTTATGGCAGCATTTACGGGTAACAGCAATCAGGACCGCAGCGGAAGAGAAGAATATGTCCGAAATATCAATTCCCTGGACCCGGATATCCTGTTTTTTTCCGGGGACCAGTCTTATGACCACAAAGAACATACTGCAGCATGGCTATTGTTTGGGATGCAATTCAGGGACATTTTCCGCAATAGACCCTGTATTACTATTCCCGACGACCATGATGTCGGGCAGGGCAATCTCTGGGGAGAAAGTGGCAAGGTCTCACTTGAACCTGGTGGTAGCGACGGGGGATATACCTACCATCCGGAATATATAAAAATGGTGGAAAGAGGACAGACCAGTCATTTGCCCGATCCGTTTGATGCCACACCCATTGAACAGGGAATTGGCGTCTACTACACAAATCTGGTGGTTGGTGGTATCGACTTTGCGATAATAGAAGACCGCAAATTCAAGTCAGGTCCCATGGGCAAGATTCCTCAACAAGGCCCAAGACCGGACCATATCCTTAACCCTGATTATGACCCGGCGTCCCTTGATCTGGAAGGCCTGGTCCTGTTGGGAGATCGCCAGCTTAAATTCCTTAATCAATGGGCAATGCAAGATGAAGGCATTGAAATGAAGGCAGTGCTGTCTCAAACTGGATTTGGCGGAACTGCACATCTGCACGGAAGTATCGACAACCGTTTGCACGCCGACCTGGATTCGAATGGATGGCCCCAGACCGGACGAAATAAAGCACTCAGTGCCATCAAAAAAGCCAACGCTGTTCAGATCGGAGGAGATCAGCATCTGTCAACCCTGGTACAACATGGCATTGAAGAATTCAGGGACGGACCCTGGACATTCCTTGTTCCTTCCATTGTGAACTACTATAAAAGATGGTGGTGGCCCGAGAATGAAATGCCGGGCATGAACCATGATCCGGAAAACCCTTTGCCCTGGACAGGGGACTATTTTGATGGCTTTAATAACAGAATCACCATGGTGGCTTATGCCAATCCCGAAGGTTCCCTGGATGGTGCCGGTTTCGGATTGATCAGGTTCAATAAGTCTGCCAGGGAGGTCACCTTCGAATGCTGGCCCAGGGATGTAAATGTGATGGACAAAGGAGCCAAACAGTACACCGGCTGGCCCTTCAAAATCAAACTGGAGCATTTATAGCTTCCACCTCTGCTTTTGCGGCCTCCAGATCAATCAGGAAGTTTGCGTTGGCATGTAGTTTTGCAACAGCTGCAGCTCCCATCATTCTTCCGGCAACCACATCGCTATGCCAGTGTACATTGCATATATTTCTACTGATCCCAAACTGTTTACCGCGCTCTAAAATCACCTCGGCCTGATCGGGAAACACCTCCGTAAGAATAAGCGCCCATGCCCAACCTATGGCCGTATGACCCGATGGATAGGAACCATCTTCCCTCAACATTTCCTCTTCATGAGGAACCAATGTGGGTGTACCATTCACCACAAAGGGCCGGGTTCGCTGGTAATGATCTTTCGCTGTATAGGTTGATAAACCAGCATCGGCAAGGGTTCTGCGCAGTATCATATAGAGATGTGGAGTGGCTTGCTCCGATATTTTTGTTTCGAGCACAATGTTAAATGCCTCAGCTGCTTCGGGGAAATGCAGATCATTGTCTTTCACCGCCTGTGCCTTCCTGGCTTCATCATCAAGGCCCACACATTTTGCAGCATATTCCAGATCATGCTCATATGCCTTTGAACCTACCTCAGGTGGTGGAGGTACCAGCATCAGGCTATTTGGGTACTCGGACTCAGAAAGGTAGCCTTCCAGGATCCCTGGCATGAGCTCTTTAAGCTCTTTGGAAAGCGAAGTAGCAGCTTGCTCACTCTGCTTGGTTTGTGGATTACAACTCCAAAGGACTATCAGTAAAAGTAAGGGCAGTAACTTGAGTTTCATGGTTTTTGGATTTAAGGATTTATCTATAGTTGTGCAATTTGAATGAAATTAAAAAAAAAGCCCCAATCAACCGTATAACCGATAAGGGAAATATCCAGATTAAGATTTTAATACCTGTCCGGCAAAGGGATTCTTTGCTGCAAGGGTATTATAATCCCACGGCGGCGAGATGCACTCCTGGCACCAGTGCCCCCCTTTGAGCACTGCGTGCGGGGTCATCGTAAATGCATGTTTCTGACAACATTTCCAGGAGAGCGTGAGATGCATATCTCCACTCCACTCTTTTGATAACAGGACCCCACCCCTAAACTCTGCCGCCTGCTGAAGATCTTTTAATTTCAACTCCTCTTTAGATTCATCATATCCATGGTTAAGTCTGGTGTACTCAAGATCATGATCCAGTGAGGGCATCTGCTGATCCCAGGCAGGAATATTCCCGAATGCTTCCATAGATCCATAGAATGCATTGATTTTTTCCTCATCCTGGTTGCTGATCCAGCCCATGGTACCGTCCTCCATAAAAGCCAACTTTTTCAGCTGAGACCGGGTGGCAGTCTTCACCAGCCAACGGTAAGGCGGAATTGCTATAGCCAACCTCACAGTAACCTTTAGATACCAGGGTAGCGTTCTCCACGCCACACTGAAATAGTCTTCCATACCGTCTCCCCCTTCCCAGTGGTGCAGATAGGCATTCAGCTTTTCTGCATCCTCGTAAAACTGCATATGGAAATTCTTAAGAGCAAACCAGTTGCGGTCCATCACCTTTCGGTAATCGATCCCCAGCATCCTGTATATACGGTCCAGAAACTCCAGGTATGTGATTCGGCATTGTGGACCACCCGAAATATTGTAATACCCACCCCAGAAATTCGAATCATCGGGCATATCCAGACAGTTCACCAGCAAACGGCCAGAGTCTTTTGCCGTGATACTCTCCATAAAAGAATTGATGGGCTGATGAAACATAATGGGATCCATCAGAGAAAACAGACCGGGGATCATGATAAAGGTTTGCCTGAGCGATACCCTGTACCTGATCTTCGATTGCATCACAGCTTGCTCACCCTTAATTTTTGAAAGGGCATAATGATCGTGCTTGCTTGGTAGAATGGGATCCCCTGTTCTTCCCATATGGACCGGGGGTAACCGATCTCCGTATTCGGCCACGGTCCCAATATAGATCATCTTAATGCGATCCGGGCCCTCGGCCTCAATGGCTTCAACCAGGTACCTGGTACCCCGGGTATTCACTTTTTCCGCCATCTCGGGTCTGCGATCGGCTTCCGGTGAGATCAGTGCCATGGGATGAAGACACCAGTCAATTCCATGACAGGCCTCAACCACATCCTCACGATTCAAAACATCTCCCCATACGATTCTCAAATCTCCTCCAGGGGAGGCCCGTTTTACATATTTCCTGAACTTCTTTTTGTCCTTCCTGGAAGGAAGCAACAACAGTACAATCTCGTAACTACCCCTCTTTTCCCAGAGCAATTTAAAAGCTTCAAAACCCATTGAGCCTGAAGCCCCGGTCAATAATACAACCTGTTTGCTCATCCTAACGAATCTTTTCGCAGTGCTTTATTGTACTTTCATTTCAATCCCAATTCTTTCCCCTGCTCCAGCAGCAGGATGGATTCATTTAACCGCTTCTGAATGGTCCCGGCCCGTTTAGCCATATTGATCCATATGTTATACTGCTTCTGGCAGGAAACACTCATCTTAAAATAATGATCCCTTGCTTTGGGATTACGTTGAAAAGCCGTTAGCAGCGCACCGGGAAGTGAATCATTTACAACAGGAAGTATTATCCCCTTCTCCCACATACCATTTGCCTTTGCCACTTCAATGGTCCTCATCCCGGCAACTTTCATCCGCCCTTCCCTGATCAGCCCTTCCACCTTTTTCTTATTCAGATCAGACCAGGTACTGGAAGGCCTTCGGGGTGTAAACTTGCGCATATACTCCCGATCATCGATGGACTTCAGCAGGCTGTCCACCCATCCGTAGCAGAGGGCTTCATTGAGTACCATATGATAATCAAATGGCACCGGCCCGGATCCCTTCTTCTTAAAGACCAGCCACACCACATCCTCCCTGTGGTGGTTCGCCTTCAGCCATTCCCTCCAGGCCTCGATGCTATCTACTCGAAGTTTTTTCAAAAGCTCTGTGAAAGATATGGATATTTCTGATTAAAATAGTAGAGAGGGTGAGGAACAGGGAGACTGCTACAAAAGAAATCCCAATACCAAAATTGTCTGCAAGCAGGCCAAAAACCAGTGCTAGAATTGCCGTTAAAATGGTTCTCAGTAAGGATTGTGCTGATATGACTGATGTGAGAATTTCATTTGGCACATTATCTGCAATAATTCCTGTGAGTATCGGTTTCCTGATGTTCTCAACAATGTATATTCCGACAAATGCAATGATGGCAATGATCCATAAACCATAGAAATAAAATACACCGCAGATGATTCCAAAAATAAACCCTAAAAGCAAGGTGATATGTGAAATATTCCACTTGCTTTTTGCTGCAACTTTTGATGATAGTTGTGATGCACGTGATGTTGCCAGATAAATGAAAAAGTAGATCACTCCAATAACTATCCCATTCTTCTTTTCTGCTTCTACATTTAGCAAGATTGGTAGGATGAGTGCCACATTTACCATCACAATCTGGATATAATCTTTAACTGCCCGCAGGTAAGCTGTATGTGTAGCAGATGTATTAATGATCTTCAGAACATTCGGCTGTTTAATGATTTTAAAAAAGGATTTCAATGTGAACCCTATTCCAGTCCGGCCAATTGAATCAATTTGCTCTTGAGAACGATTAAGCTCCTTTGGATATGATAGAATCAATAGAAGATTAAACAGATAAGGAACAATGGAATAGAGAAAGATATTTTGATACGAACCACTATAAAAAACGATCAAGCCCGCAATAAGTGCAGATATGGCGGAACCTTTCTGGGACCAGGAACGGGTATGTCCGTAATAATTGATATTTTGCTTCTCCCAATGATTCAATTTCAGGTAATCCATGATCATACCCTTATGAGTACCAGAGCGAAAGGCTTCGCCTATCCCATATAGAATAAATGCGATCAGAAATAGCCAGAATTCACTGGAGAGGTAAAAGACAGAAAACGAGATGATGTAAACAAGAAGCGCACCGACCAGTGCAATTTTCCTCCCGTATGTATCTGCAATTATTCCTGACGGAATCTCAAATACATTGATAATTATTTCCCGAACCGCATAGAGGATTCCTATTTGCGTAAAAGGCAATCCTTTTTCAACCAGGAACAGAATAAAGAAGGCATCAAAAAAACGAAGGTTTTTAAGAAAGCCGTAAGCACAAAATTTGAAATATTGTCTGTTCTTTACTAGCTGTTCCATAATGCACTTTACCGCATTTTGATATATTGCTCAACCACTCTTTTAAGCTCTTCGGGATTTTGTGTTCCAAACAAAATAGTTTTTTTCCTGTTTTTCAATTTTAATTCAAGTCCGATATTTCCGGAGACATTAAATGCTTTACCTCGTTTTCCAAATTTAATCCCCCAACCACCGTATTCTTTAATTGGATCATATTTTCTTAACTCAGCATATTCAATCATGTTCCAATCTATTTTGTGCCTTTTCAAATGAAAGGGTGTAAATCGATATTCAACTCCCTTTTCAGAAATCTTTGTTTCAAGTTTCGAATAATAAAACAGTAGAATAAGTCCAATTGGAATAATAGATATCAGGATTAGAATACTATCAGGTGCGGGATTAGTACCCCAGGGATTTCCTAAAATTACTTGCTGAATAATAGCCCACAAGAATAATCCAAATATCCCTGTTAAGGGGACCCAAATCCATTTCTGTCTGAATCTTTGAATCTCCTTGTACTCTTTACTTTTCATTTCATTCCTAATAATGCAGCTAATGAGGCACTGATTTACTCAAATGCTATTTCCTTTTGAATGACTTTCCCGGAATTTTTGCGTTCAAGTTGCAGCAGCCATTTTTTTCTACCAAGCCCTCCGCCATATCCTGTCAGATCTCCATTACTTCCAATAACCCTATGGCAGGGAATTACAAAAGCAATTCGGTTATTTCCATTGGCATTTGCAACTGCTCTTACTGCATTTGGTTTATTCAGTTTAATTGCCTGCTCTTTATATGACCATGTATCTCCGTATGGAATTTGTTGCAATACTTTCCAGACAGATTGCTGAAATTCGGTTCCAGGAGTATCTAAAGGAATGGTGAAATCTTTTCTATTTCCTTCAAAATACTCTGACACCTGTATTTGCACCAGGTCAAGAAACTTATTCTCTCCAGGAAGTATGACTGCATTCAACCTTTTGCATAAGTCCTGAAACTCTGTTTCCAACATCCTTCTATCTGTAAACTCCAGCAAACAAAGGCCCTTATCTGTAGCACAGGCAAACATGGGGCCCAATATGGTGGTAAATCGAATAATATTAATGACACTCTTCTCTTTTATATTTTTAGGAGGCTTTCCAAAAATATTCTGCCATCCTTCATTAAACCCGCTCAGAGATTCATACCCCAAACCAAAAGCTGTATTCGTTACCGAATTTCCACCTTTTATCTGATTGTATGCCAAATTTATTCTAAGCAATCTTTGATAGGAATGAAAGGTCATGTGATGATGTTTTTTAAACCATCTTCTGATCTGACTTGGTTCTATTCCCCTTTGTTTTAAATCAAAATCCTTAATTTTAAGATAAGGGTTTTCTTGTAATTCACTAATAATATTTTTTATCTCATCAGGTGCATCTCCCTCCAAATTCATAGGTTTGCAGATCTTACAGGGTCTGAAACCATTTTGTATGGCTTGTTGGGGTGTATCATAGAAAATCACATTTTCCGCTTTTGGTTTCTTTGCCCTGCACGAAGGTCTGCAGAATATGCCTGTCGTAGTAACTGCAGTTATAAAGACTCCCTCATATAAAGATTCTCTTCTCCCTATTACATCATATTTTTCTTCAAATGATAATTCCTTGTACATGGATTTTACTTAACAATGAATGATAAAGTACAGCCCAAATATACAACGGATAAGAATCTTATGCTACCGGAAAATTGACAAGTTAATTTCTATATTTGTGCCGAAAGATTGGTAATATGGCATTTAGCGGACCTTAGTTATTGGCGATCTGTTCTCTTTTGCTGTGTGTCCACAGCATGAGCATCTTTGTGAGGTATGCCGGGGGTTGACTTCAACCAGCAGCCCTCCCCTCCAGGATAGCTTATAGTCGAGCTGCCGTTTAAACTGATACCATCCCTGGTCCAGGATCGATTTATTCACTTCACATACATTTGGTCTTTGTAATCAAATACAGAAAGAAAGTCTTCACTGAGAAGATGTACGAAAGGCTATATTTTCATTTTGAAAGGGATTCCACTAGATGGAGAGCTCTCCATAAAAATGATCAATCATTCCGGAGCGCA
>JAOZUK010000017.1:45634-52560 GCA_029938715.1 Bacteroidales bacterium
GGATTCCACTAGATGGAGAGCTCTCCATAAAAATGATCAATCATTCCGGAGCGCAGCGTAGATGGAAGTGTCTTTAAGTGCTGATCGGGTAATCAGCTGGATCCAGAGCCATCCATTGATAATTAATATAGCAAGCCATAGGATAATGGATGAGAAAGAGGTCCCTGTATGGGTGCTCAATATGGAAGGCAGGGTTGCAATAATGGCTGAAAAAAAGCCGCTTACAATACCCACCAATAATAGAATCAGGTACTCCCTGACCACAAGGCTGCGGATATTTTTTTGACTGTACCCCACTGCTTTCAACAAGGCAATCTCCTGTTTACGTTCCAGGATGCTCCTGGAAAGCACCACCACCAGTCCAAAAGTTCCCAATAGCAATCCCAGTGCCCCCATCACAAGGAAAATGGAAAGATAAGCGTTGGTCACAGAATTAAACTCAGCAAGTCTTTCCGAGGAGAGCTGCATGTCCCAACCCAGATCCCGAAATCCCCGTCCAAGTTCGGACCGGATCAGTGTTGTGTCGGTCAATTCTCCATCTACCAGGAACACGTGAGTTCCGCTACTTTCCGGGAAATGCTTCAGGAAGTTCTCATTCGCTATAATCACATTACCCTGGAACACAGATGGTGCCAGTCCACCAATCAACAGCAGCTCCATGCTTCCCCCATTGGAATTGGTATAATGAAGTGTATCCCCAACCGATAGGCCCAATCCCCATTTAATTACGGTCTCATCGGCAATTGCCGGAATCAATCCGCCAGGCAATTCCTGCTGAAGCGACAACCATGGGTGTTGCTCATCCAGATATGGAGTACGCGTTACAAAAGAGTATCTGCCCTCCAGCAAAGATGGATCTACACCAAGTACCTGCGGGCTCACTATTTTATTCAGATTCAAACAACTGGCATCATCACCATCCGCCTTTCTAAGCTGAACAAATGAGTACCCCTCGCCCAGTCCGTATTCATATTGCACTTCAGGATCATTAAGTTGCCTTAGAACCGGCACGGTAGATTCGGCGTAGAAAAGGAAACCTCCTGTTCCACTGGACAGGTCTTCTGAATTGCTGAACAGATCCTTTCGATTGCTCCCCGTGGAAATCACCATAAAGGCCCCTATGGCAAAAAGGATCACAATGCTCATGCTACGGGTACGGTTTCTGCGTGCATTTTTCCAGCTCAGTAAAGGCAGATCGATCCCCGACTCGGGCGATTGATCAAGTCGGCCCAGATACCATTGGAAAAAAAATACGGCGGCAACCAACAATAATCCACCTGCCGAAAAGAAGACTGGCACATTTACAACTTCCAAACGAAGTAGCTGGGTAGCAATCAGACCCAGTGCCACAAGTCCGGTCGAAATAAAGACCACAGCTGAAATGCGCTGCATGGATAGCCCTCTTCTGATAAGTCTTATACGCCTCGTTTTACCAGCTGCAAGATGTTTCCTGAATTGCCGCTTTAACTTTCTGGTGAGGGGGAAATAGAGTGCGAAAAATGCGACTACAAGTGTAGCCAGCAGTCCGGTGACAAGGGTAGAAGCATTTACATCCATATGCATCATCTCTGTACGTACAACATCCTTCCATACACCATTCAATGCATTGAATACCAACCGGTTGTAAGCTATCGCCAATAACAATCCTGCCGCAGCACCCACCAGGGCAACCAACATACTCTCAATGAGCAACATTCGACGGATGGTTTTCACCGGGATACCCAGCATAACCAGGGTTTTGAGCTGCTCCTCCCTGCTTTCCATGTTTAGCAAAAAAAGCAAAACGATAAGCAGAATCCCGGCCACAAGCAGGAAGAAGCTGAGCCCTCCGAATAACTGGCTGAAATCAACACCACTTCCGGCAGCCTCATCTCCTTTTACCCGGGTAGCTTCCAGGGTAATACCCAGCATGGCCGGATCAATCTTCTCACGGAGAGATGACTCAAGGGAAGCCAAACTCAATGCATCTCCATTGTACCGAAAAGAAGTATAGGTACCAAAACGATTCTTCCATAACTCCTCTCCTTTTGATATGGAAATAAAAGCTTTGGGAATCCCCCCATACTGGTCCCAGTAATCTTCATCCTTATCCCGAATGCTTTCAAGGGTAATGGGGACTCCCGTATCCCAGTCCCGGCAATTTCCTGCATCGGAGAGACCCGGCAGATCCGGCATCAATTTCCGGTCACCGAACCGCCCCTCCATGGGCACAATGGTTTTAACCTCAAATGCTGAGGACTTCTCTATTAACTCACGCAATGGTCCAACCGCAAAATAGGACATCCGAAGGGTATCGTCCACTCCGATTGAAAGATCTTCTGCCAGCCATTCATTGATGATAATCTCATTATCATTGAGCATATGTGCCGGCAGGGTGGAAACAAAAGAATAAGGAGTAAGCCGTCCAGAAAACTCCAGCTGATTTACAAAATAGGTCTGAATGCCCTCCCCTGACCCAGCTACACTATGTAGAGGAAATGACAAAACATCGTCAATAAAGACCCTGTCGCTGGTAACTTCCAGCTGATTAAGCTCATCAATGGTTCGCAGCTTCAGCCCCGCATCAGCAATTGAGAACTGCTCTCTTACGGAAGCCCGAATCAGGTCGGCATCCTTTCCCTCACCGGCCTGCAGCAACAATACATTGGCCCTTCCCTCAAAATCCATTAATTTCTCCAATCTGGAGCGTGACACAAAGACATTGAAAGGAGCCGTCTGTGAAACCTTCAGATTAAAAAGTCCCAGTTGATCAGCATCGGCTATATCCCTGATCGTTGCCCTGAGGGATACCACAGCTTCGGCATCAGATACAAAGGGCGCATTCAATGGAATCAGACTGGCCCTTTGAATACGTAGCAGGACCTCGTCACCTACTTCCAGGCTAAGCCGGTTCGACAGGTTGCTACTAATGATAATGCTGTCACCCGAGAGCCCACTGAAAAATCCCTGTATCCCCGCAAGATCATCAAAGCCCTGATCCACTCCAAGTACCTGGACATGGTTTAGCCTTAATTGTCCCCCATCAGCCACTGCACTTCCTTCCTGGATAAGGAGAGAGGAAACCGGAACCTGCAGTTGTTCTCCAATCCGTTCAGAAAGCTCACTGGTAAAGTAACGGTCTCCTGCTTTCAGTACATGGGTTATGTGCCCCAGGCGTTGTTCCACAATCCGGTTCAGGCTATATTCCACCGAATCACCGACGATCAATGCACCGGTTAATACCGCACCACTGATGGCCACTCCCAGAGCCAGCAACAAGTTCTTCCAGCGGTAAAAGACAAGGTTGTTTCTTATTAACCTATTCGTATCCATGAAACCCTATTATGCTGCTTATTTAAGTTCGAGCTTACCACTTTTCAACTCAAGGATCTTACCCATGCGTTTGGCAAGGTCCATTGAATGGGTTACTAACAGTAAGGTAAGTCCGTCACTCTCATTTAATTCAAGAAGCAGGTCGGCCATGACATCCACATTTTCCCTGTCAAGTGCCCCCGTAGGCTCATCTGCCAGTAAAACCGACGGAGCATTGATCATGGCCCTTACCACGGCAGCCCGCTGACACTCCCCACCTGATAACTTTCCAGGCAACTTGTGACGAAATTCCCATATCCCCACCCTCTTCATAAGTTCGCTGGCACGCTCAAGCTTTTCCTCTCTTTCAGACCTGGTATGATTAACCAGAGTGGGAACCAGAACATTCTCAAGCAGCGTACATTGTGGCAACAGATGGTGAAACTGAAATACAAATCCGATTTGCTGATTCCTGAACCGGTCCATTTCAGGAACAGAGTACCCTGTGATCTCATTCCCACGGAATCTCACAGAGCCGCTATCGGGATAATCCAGTCCGCCAATCAGGTTCAAAAGTGTGGTTTTACCCGATCCGGAAGGCCCCAGAATGGCTATTCGTTCCCCTTCCTCAACCTTCATGGAGAGCTCTTTAAGTACAGGACGGTAGTTGGGATCGGCCGGGTTGCCAAATCCTTTGGTAATATGGTCAAGATCCAGTAACATATTTAAGATACACGTTTAGTTAGCAGTTTCAACTTGGACTCCCAGATTGGCCTGAATCACACGTTCATACAGTGCTATCATGTTATTAGCCTGAACATCAATGTTGAAATGCTTATTTACTCCTTCTCTTCCGGTCCTGCTCAAGCGGTCCAGTTCTTCGGAGTTGGTTAAAAGACTTTCCAACGATTCAGCCAGAGCTTCCGGCGTATTTGACTTATAGATCACACCTCCATCTGTGAGGTTTATAATCTCGGGAAATGCACCAAGGTCGGGCTGCACCACAGGTATTCCCGATGCCATACACTCCAGCAGGTAAATCCCAAAGGCCTCCCCGTTCCGCACCGGCACCGATACCATAGAGACCTTTTCGAAATATTCCTTCAATCCCTCTTCCTCAAAATCCTCATGAAATTCCACCTGCTCCTGCAAGCCATGCTCTCTTATCTTCCCTTTAATATCCGAAATATATTTACGATCATCTCCAGTGGAGCCTCCGGTCAACACCATTCCCACATCCTCAAATTCCTCCTTCTTCTTCAAAAGGATGAATGCATCCACCAGGATATCCAGTCCATTTCCATGACACATGCGGGAAACATATCCGATGTTGCGTTTCTTTTCCGAAACAGGTTTGAATGTGTAATCTGCAGGATCCACTCCGATATGCACTGTGGAAAGTTTCTGGTCGGGGATCTCCATCTTCTCCTTCATCACTTCCGCATAGAATTCACTTACTGAGATAAATGAGCTTACATATTCGGCTTTATTTGACATCAGTTTCCAGACACTGTCCCTGGCGGAAGGTTTCATCACATCCACCCATACATCTTCATCCTGCAGGGAACATACCACAGGCACTTTCAGCCGTTCCGATAACTGCTGGGCCAGGCCCAGGAGCAAGGCATTGGAAAGATGAATCACATCCGGATCACAATTTTCAACAATCCAGTCCACCATGCGCTGCAGCTCGTCTTTCTGCTGTCCCTCTTCACCCAGCAACATAGAAACAGTCATCTCTTCCAGACCTTTGGCCCTGGTCGATCCGGCAAATTTAGAAGCCAGTTTGAGCATGGGTTTGGAATTAAGTGCACTGTCAACCCAGGAAGGAGCCTTTCGGAATATGGGAAAGAGCTGCTTCAGGTAAATGCTGATGGCTCCATAAAAAACAGGGACTTCCCGGCTCAGATCGTGTTCATCCGCAAAGAGCGGAAGATACATAGGCAGTTTTCTTACCATGTGATCCGACTTCCTCATGGCTTCAACGTACTTGGCATCCCTAAGGCAATTCCCACAGTAAAAACTCCCTCCCGATCCCGGGATAATATGCATAATGTTCATACTCTTCTATTTAATTTCTATTATCATGGATCACTCTCCCCAATCAGGGATCGTTCTGCCATCATTAATTAACTATTTCTTTCCTAAACAGTAGATCCTGCCGTCATCACCTGCCACATAAATGCGGTTGTTTACCACTGCAGGATTTGAATTTACAGCTGTTCCTAATTCATAGGTCCACAATGGTTTTCCTGTCTTTCGGTCCAGCAGAAACAGATCACCCCTCATACTGGCTGTCAACAACCTGTTGCCTACCACTACCGGAGAGGCATCCACCCTTCCACCTGTGTTGTACTTCCAGACCAATTCACCACTCTTTTTGTTCAAACAGTAGACATATTTATCACGGTTTCCAATAAAGACATGATTGCCGATGAGTGCCGGAGATCCAATGAAAGGCAAATTGGACTGCTTATTCTCAAAGGTCCAGCTCACCTTCTGACCCAGTAGATCCACTGCAGAAAACCGTCCGTCATAATCTCCCACATAGGCATAGTCACCGTCAATACAGGCCGAACTGGCCACATAGGTAGAGATCTCCATGCTCGTCTTAGCTTTTCCTGTTAGACCATCCACCATGTGAATATAGCCGTCACAACCTCCAAAAACAGCCATCCCACTGTATAGTGCACATGCCCCATTGATGAAATTGTAGGTCTCGTACTTCCACAATCCTTTTCCTGTAGCCGGATCCACCCCATGAAGGTAGTAGTCATAACTCCCCACCATGATTACATGATTCTTGCCCTTCATATAATAGGTGGGCGATCCCATGATCTGATTTTCAGTAAGGTAAGTCCACTTTATGGCCCCGGTATGCAGGTCCACCGCATATAGCGTTCCATCAAGGTTCCCCACATAGACCACCCCATCTACAATCAGGGCAGGTGCCTCAATGCTGTTTTCTGTGACAATCTTCCATTTGAGGGTACCGTCGTCTTTTATCCCGTAAAGATTCCCTCTCACAGTGCCCACCACAATGATCCCTTCACACACCACAGGTGCGGCCTTGATGCCCTCCGTGGTATTAAAGTTCCAGAGCATGGCAGGCTGGTTGGGTAAGGATGCACTGCTCACCCCGGTCAACTTCATATCTCCCCGGAAGTTCCCCCAGCATTTGCTTCCCTGGGCCAGGGTCATCGTATATGATAAGGTCAGAATGATTCCTATCCATACAATACGATATACTTTATACATTTTTAACATAGCTACATACCCGTATTAGCTCGCTGCCAAAAAGCGAGAAAGGTCATCCATTGCTCGTTCCTGAAATCAATTTGAAAAATATAGTCAAGAAATAGTTCCAGAAGAATAAAAAGAAGGATGGCTACAATCTGGATGTAGTAAAGGCTCGGCCTTCCCAGTCTCTTTGCTGAAATCAGGAGATAAGAAAATGGCAGGGCAGTTGTCAGAAACACCACACCAAGCCACCTCTCCACAACAGGCATCCCGCTGAGCCTGAAGAGAAAGATCAGGATACACAAAACCAGCACGAGCAGAGAGATCACCCCACCCATCCTGTTTTTATTATTAACATCTCTCGTTCTACTTTCCACTTTCTACTTTCCACTTTC
>JAOZUK010000694.1 GCA_029938715.1 Bacteroidales bacterium
CCGGGCCGACACTCGCTAAATTCGGAGCTGAATCGATGCTGCCGGGAATGGTTTCTCTTTCCATCATCAGAGAGATTGGACCTGTAATTGTGGCATTGATTGTGGCTGGGAAAGTTGGATCAGGAATAGGGGCTGAACTGGCATCGATGCGGGTAACTGAGCAGCTGGATGCCATGGAAGTTTCAGGAACCAATCCGATCAGTTTTGTGGTTACCACCCGGGTCATAGGAGTTAGTATTATGTTACCTCTTCTGGTATTATATGCAGATGCCTTCTCCATGCTGGGCTCTTATATTAGTGCCAGTGGCGCCTACAATATTTCATTGGAGGCATTTGTTCATAAGGCTTTTGATGTTATCCATTATGCGGATCTTATTCCTACAATTATTAAAACCTTTTTCTTTGGTTTTGCAATTGGACTTATTGGGGCCTACAAAGGGTATTATGCAAAAAGAGGTACTGAAGGCGTTGGAGAAGCGGCAAACTCTGCTGTTGTCCTTTCATCCATCTCTATATTTATTATTGATTTGATTGCGGTACAAGTATCACATATAATTTCCTGACAGAAAATGGATCAGCCATCAATCAATAATATTGTACTGGAAGTCAGTGGGCTCAAGAAATCTTTTGGGGATTTTCATATCCTGTCCGGCGCAAATCTTGAATTAAGGGAGAAAGAAAATATTGTAATTCTTGGCCACTCCGGCACCGGTAAATCAGTTCTGTTTAAATGTATCGTACGACTTATTGAACCTGATGCTGGCGATATTAATGTTCTTGGAGAGAATATCCTTGCTCTGAAAGATGAAAAATTAACCGAATTAAGAATAAAAATTGGTTATGTATTTCAGGGTGGTGCATTGTATGATTCCATGTCTGTCAGGGATAACCTTGAATTCCCGCTTAAACATACAAAGGGTCCAGGGCGATCACAGGCTGAACTCAATGAATTGGTTGAAGAGGCCCTGTCAAATGTTGGTCTGATTAAATCTATCGATAAAATGCCATCCGAACTCTCGGGTGGAATGATGAAAAGAATTGGCCTTGCCAGAACACTCATTCAAAAACCAAACATACTTCTATATGATGAGCCCACCACAGGACTCGACCCTGTGACTTCCGGAGAGATCAGTGAACTTATTTTAAAAGTCCAGGAGGATTACAACACATCTTCATTGATTATTTCTCATGATATAAAGTGTATTGAGATAACAGCGAACCAGGTAAGGGTGCTGAAAGAGGGTAAATTTGAAGCAGGTGGAACCCTTGATGAAATGAAACACCATGAAGATCCTTTTGTCAACTCGTTTTTTAAGTAACAATTAATTCAAATAGCTATGCAGTACGATAGAGGCAGGAAAATCAGACTAGGTTTGTTTATTCTCGTTGGCACTTTTTTATTTATTGCAATATTTTACATCATAGGCAGCAGCAGCAAAATGTTTTCAAAAGTTGTTACTGTTCATGCTTCCTTTGATGCGGTTAGCGGGCTCCGGACAGGAGATCATGTGAGATTCTCAGGTATTATTATTGGAACGGTAAGTGATTTGAG
>JAOZUK010000695.1 GCA_029938715.1 Bacteroidales bacterium
CTGGAAGCAATAGGCACAGTTACTGATGTAAGCTGTATGGGCGAATCTAATGGTAGCATTATCGTCTCCGTTACAGGTGGAGCGGCTCCTTACCGGTTTGCATGGTCCAATGGCTCCGCAACCCGAGACCAAACTGATCTTATGGCTGGTGTGTACCAGGTAGATGTCACCGATGCCAATGGCTGTTCTTTTGCAACTGAGTTTACTGTAACAGAACCTACTGAGTCTCTGAGTGTAACTGGTTTTGCAACTGAGGCAACCTGCTCTGGTGAAGCCAGTGGAAGCATTACACTATCTGTTATGGGGGGAACTCCTCCCTACCAGTATAGCTGGTCGAATGGATCTACTACTCAGAACCTGATCGGACTTTTAGCCGGGATGTATAATGTATCTATAACTGATGCCAACGGTTGTATGGTCTACTGGTCAGGTGAGGTTCAGGCTCAATCCAAAGCTACATTAAGCGGATTCGCCAGACATAGCAAAGGATATGTGACTGCAGACGAAGCCGATGTTGACTTGTATGATGCAGCCAGACCTACCAACCATCCAGTGGCTACAGTCAGAATTGGACCCGATGGCTCATTTAGCTTCACAGATATACCCGAAGGACAATACATCTTGCAAGTAGTACTGGATAACCATGATAAAAAAACATATCAAGGCGTGATGTCCAGTTATTATGGTCAGGTTTGGGTTTGGAAGGATGCAGAGATCATTGCGCTCTCTTGCAACGACAATGAGGCTATTATTGTAGATATGTTCGAGAATCATGCAGCTACCGTTGGAGATGGAAAAGCAGGTGGGAAAGTAAAACATGAGAAAACCTCACTTAAATCGACGCCCCTACCTGTCATAGATGCTCAAGTATTCTTAGTCGATGAGTTCAATGGCCTGCCTGTAAGTAACATCGCTACGGATGAGAACGGGAACTATATATTCTCAGGTGTGGGAATTGGAGATTACTCACTCCATGTGGATATTCCCGGGATCACACAAAAGACGACTCACAATTTCTCAATTACTGAAATGGATCTGGAGAAAATGGACTTAGACTTTGTGGTAGATGCAATTTGGGATCTGGATATCAATAGTGTACTTAACACATCCAGTCCGGAAATTAGTGATATACTGAATTCAATTAACGTATACCCGAATCCGACCATCAGTGAATATGTGATTCTGCAATCTGACCTCCTGGACCAGAAGAAAGTGGAGGTAGTGATCATCTCAGATGTAGGATCAATCATGCTACAACGTGATATATACGTTATTGGGGATCAAATAAAGCTTGATCTGTATGGATTTGTTCCAGGCAACTATATTCTGAGAATGAAGATTGAGAATGAAATTCAATACAAAAAGATCATTGTTCTGAAACAATAGTGAAGAAGAAAATCCATTGCAAAGAAAAGAGGCCGTCTCAATAGTCAAAGTGAGGCGGCTTCTTTTCTGTGATGCCTGGCATATTTCATCCTGTTTTGTGCGATGGGACACCCAAATCTGCAACTTATCAGACCTTAATACTATTAGCCGCTTCAGCTTCC
>JAOZUK010000251.1 GCA_029938715.1 Bacteroidales bacterium
CCAAAAAAGAGTGCGGAGGCAAAATAGGCTGGCTCTTCCTCAATAGCTGTATAAGCTTCGAGCAGGCTTCCGATAAAGAGTCCAAAGCCCAGTCCGGCCAGCAACAATGCCCATTTAAGAATACCATATGAGTTGGGTTTTTTGTCAACCATCAGATCCTTGGGATTTACTCCCTTTTCAATCATTGACATTCTTTCGCGGTTCCTCGATGTGACTATCACAAATACGATTCCGAAAACGGCGGCAAAAATGACGAGCACTATAAAAAAATCTTCCATAATATTGTTTTTGGTTATACGTGTTTTCTTGTCTCTATGACGCCGGGTAAGGAAATCATGTTACAACTTAACCCAATAATTTTTTGTAAACTGTAATCGTTTATATAATAGAGGAGGCGAAAAGTGAGATAAGAATGTAACGTTTTTATGTAACCGGCGTCTTATACATTGAATGGAGCTCCGTGATGAAAAATATTACATCGACCGGGTAAAAGCGGGAGATAAAGAGGCATTTGCCTGGCTGGTAGACCAGTACCGTGATATGATCTATACGGTATGCTTGCGGATGCTAACCTCTGAAGCCGATGCAGAAGAGGCAGCACAGGATGCCTTTGTGAAAGCCTACAGGTCGTTGAGCACATTCCAGGGAAAATCAAAATTCTCTACCTGGATTTACCGAATCGCTTATAATCAGTGTATTAGTGTGATCCGGAAAAAGGTAAGGATGATCGATCTGGTGGATGAGTTGCCCGATGGTGAGATCAGTGAAGGGGATATGAGTGGTCTGGATACAATTTCAGCAGAAGAGAGAAGTAAATATCTGCAAATGGCCATTGAAGCACTTCCTGAAACCGACAGCGTGGTGATCACACTCTTCTATTATGAGGAGCTTTCTCTTGAAGAGATAGCTGAAATTACCGGTCTGACCAGCAGTAATATCAGAATTAAGCTGCACCGGTCGAGAAAAAAAATGTACCAGGTAATCAATAATTCTTTAAAATCTGAAGTATCTTCAATTCTTTAATATGGAACGGGATCCGAATATATCGAAACTTATAAGGGAGTCTGGAATTACAAAGGCTCCTGAGAATCTGACCAGCCGGGTGATGAATCTGATCAGTGTGGAGACAGAGAGACGGGCTTATAAGCCCATCATTGGAAGAAGGGGCAGATGGATAATTGTAATTTTCGTCATAGGAATCGTGGTGGCTTCTCTTTTATCTATGGAACCCGGACAGCACATTTTTAACACCGGAGGGGTAGTTTCGGGATTGGAATGGCAACTGCCCCAGATCAGCATTAACCTGGAGTTCCTTACACAGATTAACATTTCTACCGGACTGGTTTCAGGCCTGGTTGCACTCTTTATCCTGGTCCTCTCCGATGCGGGGCTCAGGAGGCGAAGACTGGCTTAAATCGGCTTTTATATCACTTGCAGCTCTTTTCCCACTTTAATAAATCCTTTGATGGCCCGCTCCAGGTGTTCATGCTCATGAGCTGCCGAGAGCTGTATCCTGATCCTTGCCTGGTCGCGCGGGACCACCGGGAAGTAGAATCCAATTACATATATTCCTTCATCCAGCAACCTGGCAGCAAACTCCTGGGAGAGTTTGGCGTCATAGAGCATAAGGGCACAGATAGCCGACTGGGTGGGTTTAATATCAAAACCGGCAGCGGTCATCTTCTCCGTGAAGTAGTCGGTATTGCTGTGCAGTTTTTCCTGCAATTCGGTAGTCTCATCCATCATATCGAACATACGGATTCCTGCACCCACCACAGCCGGAGGTAACGAGTTGGAAAAGAGGTAGGGCCTTGAACGTTGACGAAGCATTTCGATGATCTCTTTCTTGCCAGTGGTAAATCCACCAATGGCTCCACCGAATGCTTTCCCTAGCGTTCCGGTAATGATGTCCACTTTCCCACGAATGTTGTAGAGTTCTGTTACCCCCCTGCCAGTTTCTCCCACCACACCGGCCGAATGGCATTCATCCACCATTACCATGGCATCATATTTTTCAGCCAGCTCACAAATACGGTCCACAGGAGGCACATTCCCGTCCATGGAGAAGACCCCATCGGTGACTATGATCCTGAAACGTTGGTCCTGAGCTTCTTTGAGTTGCAGCTCCAGGTCCTCCATATCGGCATTCTTATAACGATACCGTTGTGCCTTGCAAAGCCTTACCCCATCAATGATGGAAGCGTGGTTCAGTGCATCGGAAATAATGGCATCTTCAGCAGTGAGCAACGGCTCAAAGACGCCCCCGTTTGCGTCAAAACAGGCAGCATAAAGAATGGTATCCTCAGTGCCAAAATAGGCGGCGATCTTCTGTTCCAGGGTTTTGTGCAGATCCTGTGATCCACAGATAAACCTTACCGAAGACATGCCGAAACCGTGTGTATCCAGCGCATCCTTGGCGGCCTGGATCAGCTGGGGATGGTTGGAGAGACCCAGGTAGTTATTGGCACAGAAGTTCAGTACTTTCTGTCCGCTTTCAAGTTCAATTTCTGCCTCCTGGGAGGAGGTGATAATGCGTTCAGACTTAAATAGTCCGGCCTCGCGAATCTGATCAAGTTCAGCTGCTAAATGTTCCTTTATTTTTCCGTACATCTTGTTTATGATAAGTCAGGTTAAGGTATGAGTGCGAAATTAGGAGTTTCTGCCACCCAAAAAAAATGATACAGAACATAAGTCAGGCCTGGTGGTAATTTCATTATTTTTGTTCCCGCACTTGGAAAGGAAGACACCTTAATTTCGGGAGTATATGAAAAAGTGGATTATGGGCGGGCTCATATTGTGGGCTGTGGGACTTCAGGCACAGGAGTATCAATCACAGATCTATCAGTTCTATCTGGAAGGGCGAATGGACCTGTGGAAAAATGTGATGGATCAGATGAATTCTGAGTATGAAAAATCTGCCAGCATGGAGTTACTATACGAACTCACCGAGGCGCAGTATGGATATATCGCCTATTGCTTGTCGGTAAAGCAGAAAAAAGAGGCAGCCCAATTGCTGGATTTGGCCGATGAGCAAATCGAGACGCTCCTTAAATGGCAGAAGAGCAATCCCAGGATCTATAGCCTGCAGGGTGCCTTCTATGGATTCCGGATCCAGCTGAAGCCCTTAAAAGCTCCTTCATATGGGAAGAAATCTGTGGAGACCAACCATAAGGCCATTCTATTGGGTCCAAGGGAACCACAGGCGTGGATGGAGAAAGCCAATATCGCTTATTACAAGCCGGCTCTATTTGGAGGTTCCAAAAATGACGCTGTCCTTCTTTATGAGAAGGCAGTAGAGCTTTATGAGGAAACACCTGAGCGGACCATACAGAACTGGCTCTACCTGAATTGCCTGGTGGGACTTGGAATGGCTTATGAAAAGACCGATCAGATTCAGGCTGCAGGAAGGGTTTATGAGAAAGTCCTGAAGATGGAGCCCTCCTTCAAATGGGTTAGCGAGGAGGTATATCCCCAGTTCAGGAAAAAGCATTCAACGAATTAATCATCACTCCGGAACCAATTATCTATCTTTGTGCATCGTAGTAAATAAACAGGACTCATCCAATGAATCAGAACATCAGGGTAAGATTTGCCCCCAGTCCAACGGGGCCTTTACACATCGGCGGTTTAAGAACGGCCCTCTTTAACTATCTGTTTGCAAAAAAGCATGGAGGGAGTTTTATACTTCGCATCGAAGATACGGATCAAACCAGGTATGTGCCCGGCGCAGAGGAGTACATCCAGGAATCGTTGGAATGGTGTGGTCTGATCCCTGATGAAGGCCCCCGGCAGGGTGGAGGATTCGGTCCCTATCGCCAGTCTGAAAGAAAGAGCCTGTATCGGCAATATGCCCTGCGGTTGGTGGATGCGGGACATGCCTATTATGCTTTTGATACACCGGAAGAGTTGGATAAACTGCGTAACGATTATGATTTACGCGGAGAGACCTTTGTTTATGATGCAGGGGTGAGAGAATCGCTGAATAATTCACTTACCATGGCTCCCTCCCAGGTGGAGCAGCTGATTGAATCGGGAACTCCCTATGTCATCCGGTTCCAATTTGTACCAGAGAAAGAAATTGTCATGGAAGATATGGTTCGGGGAGAAGTAGTGGTTAACAGCTCCACACTCGATGATAAGATCCTTTTTAAATCGGATGGTATGCCCACCTATCACCTGGCCAATGTGGTAGACGATAACCTGATGGCCATTACGCATGTGATCAGAGGGGAGGAGTGGCTACCTTCATTGCCGCTGCATATTTCACTTTACCAGGCTTTTGACTGGGAGCATCTGATGCCAACTTTTGCCCATCTACCTTTAATTATGAAACCTACAGGTAAAGGGAAACTGAGCAAAAGGGACGGGGAAAAGGGAGGATTCCCGGTCTTTCCTCTTGAATGGAAAGATCCCGTAACAACTCAAGTATCGCCTGGATACAGGGAGGAAGGCTATCTCCCGGAAGCATGCATCAACCTGATTGCCCTGCTGGGGTGGAATCCTGGTACGGAGCAGGAGCTTTTCACACTGGAAGAACTGATTGAGGGATTTCAGCTGGAAAAAGTGGGTAAATCGGGATCCAGGTTTGATCCCGAGAAGTCGAAATGGTTCAATCATCAGCACATCCAGATGATTAGTGATAATGACCTGTCGCGTGCTGTTAAAGTGGAGATGGAATCCAATGGAGTAACCATTGATGATGCAAAGATCAGGTTATTGATCCCCATCATTAAACCAAGGATAAGCTTCCTGCATGAGATCTGGGATCAGTCGTGGTTCTTTTTTGTGGCTCCGGACAAATATGATGAGGCCGTAGTAAATAAAAGATGGAAAGAGGAGACTCCTGAAAAAATGAAACTACTTGGAGAAGCTCTCAAATCCTGTGAACCATTTACTGTTGAATCTGTTGAATCTGTGGTAAAAGCGTTGATTGAAGATCGCCAGTGGGGAATGGGTGCCATTATGAATGCCTGGCGGCTGTTGTTGGTGGGGGCAGCCAAAGGTCCCGGCCTCTTCGACCTGGCTTCGTTTCTGGGTAAAGAGGAGGTGATTGACCGGATGAATAACGGAATAGAAAAGATCGTCGTTAATAAGTAAAACAAACCATATGGAGTCGAAAAATAAAATCTACGTAAATATTCATGGGCACAGGCATGCCAACAACATCCAGGAGTGGGTGATGATGAACCTGATGGCAAAGGACTACCCCCCGGATGATATTGATAGTGGCTACTATTCTGTGGGTTTTCATCCCTACAATGTGGGGAAAGTGGATGAGCAGGAGACGCACAATAAAGTGAGATTGGCTACTGAGAATCCTCGTGTATTTGCCATCGGTGAAATTGGGCTGGATAAATCCATTGACGCACCTCTGGATGCACAGATGCGGGTATTTAAAAAGCAGGTGGAGATTGCCGAATTGGTGGATCTGCCTGTCATTTGCCATGTGGTAAGGGCCTTTAATGAGATGATTGATTTT
>JAOZUK010000252.1:0-1223 GCA_029938715.1 Bacteroidales bacterium
TCTGGTTGAATCCCTAGGACCTTTCGGAGGGTCGCATTAGAATATAGCCATCCGGTTTAGCTACTTCTTCTGGTAACGGGCTATCCAATAGTTTCTTTCTTCCAATGATGAAACTTGCATGGGCCATCTTTTGCAGACTAATATTGTGCCTGCCAGGAGGAAATGCAACGATTATTCTTTTCTCTGGGAATAGAGATTTTTTGTATCACTCAAACAGCACTAAAGATAGCATCTTTGGTTCGACGCACCAGCAGTGGTGCGTTTCTTTTCTACCCACCCTTCTACCAACCTGCACTATCTACTGTATGAATAATATCCTGAATTCCACACAGATATAGTTTTGTCATCACATGTTTTTCTACCAACCCTTCTACCAACTTAAGAAGTTTTATAATGAATTAGCCATCTACCTCCTTTATCACCTCCAATACGTTTAAGGAAACCTTTGTTTTTTAGATAATCGATATTATTATCTATAGCAGTATCACTGATACCAATAGTTACTTCAAGTTCTTTTATAGTTACTTCATTATTTTTATGCATCTCTTTTAGGATAGCAATCCTGTTTTCAGTAAGCTCTTCTGTCCAGTTTTCAATCCATTTATCAAAATCAACAGGTCGATAAAAGGTCACTGAAAACATCCCGGTATATTGAAATACAGGTTGTGGAAGTCCGACTTCATCCATTAATTCTCTCATTCTTGTAATACCGGAACCCACATGTTCAACCATGCGCATCTTCTCAAACAATCCAAAAATCAGAGGATTCCTGCTATAACTCTTTTTCCCGAATTCTGTCTCTGGGATAGCACTTACCAATCCACCAGGATTGGTAATTTCAATCCTGTCATCAAATAGCTCAACATTAATCCGGTTTCCCCTGTCATAGTAATCCCTGTGGGAGAGCGTATTTACTATTGCCTCCTTTAAAGCAGTTTCTGGAATTTCCCAGTTCTCAGTTCGTGGCCCGGAACCGGCACCTTCGATGTCATAACTAACGTCCAGTTTCCCTTTTAGCCAAAAAAGAGCCTGTTTATATTGTGAGTAAAGTGGCCCGGTAAATATTTTATCATCTACAATATACCTCTTATTTGTTCCATCGAAGGCTATGCATCGAACTGTTGCTAAATCATAATATGTTTCCGGATTTGTGCCAAAAAAGAGAGAGGCACCACTTTTAAACTTGCCATCATCTGTAAAAAGTCTGAGGTTATGCAATAGAT
>JAOZUK010000252.1:1323-5466 GCA_029938715.1 Bacteroidales bacterium
GAAATCCCTCATTTCGTCAGCAGTGGTCAGTTTTTGTGTATTGGATCCATTTCTAACGTAGATGGCTCCGGACAAGACATATGGTTTTTTTTGGCCGGATTTAACCTCAATAACACCAATATTTTTGCCATCAACATTTACTATCTCAAGATTACAGTTTAATGGCGGACTGATTTCTCTAATCGAGTTTTGTATTGATGATCGCTTACTATTATCTATGGTAACTCCTTGTATAATATTGGAGTCATCAACCCCTATAAGAACAGTTCCTCCGGCAGAATTTGCAAAGGCGCAGACTTCTGATGAAAGATCCTTTAGTTTTGAAGGCACCGATATTTAAAACTCAGCATGGAAGCCTTCTCCAGATAGTACTAATTCTTTAATTCCTTCGGTAGTCATAGTTTGAAGTTATTCTTGATATCCATGCAGAAGCAAGACCTGCGTCATTTTTCACAATTGCTGTATCCTCTTTCTGTAATAACTCGTGGATTATTCGCAACTGATCAGCACTGGTATTATCTTTACCAATCTCCCGGAAGGCCTGAATAACATGGCCACTGATATCTCCTTTTGCAGCCAGATTCCTGGGACTTGTTTTTTTGAACTTGATGGATTGATTACCTATGGAGATATTCCGTTGTGCTCCATCCGTAAGATAAACCACCTTCATCGGTACCTGTATTGACAGGCCCAATAAATTAAGAGCTTGTACCCCGGTCGGAATGATCCTTGCTTTATCTCTCTTTGCAATATCCGCCATAGTGGGATACAATATGCCCAATTCCGGATCAGTTTTCGAATACAAATAGATGCCATGAGCGATTCTTAATAAGAGTCCTTTATCCGTCAGTCTCTTAAGCGCTTGATGAATCGCATCTTCACTTCCTAAGTCATAAAAGCTGGCCGGGGAAGATATTTTCCCACGCTTATTGTCCTTTATCTTTTTAAAGACTTGATTTTCAATCGATATGAGTTGATGCAGTATGACGAATCTGTCAGAAATATAGTAAAAATATCTGACAGATACTGTTGGGCTTTCAGCCATTCAATACAATCCTGTATCTTAGTCAGTAGGCTGAAGCCAAGAAGGAAAATTAATTCTAATTGAACATCATTATTTGAAATGAGATTCGGTGACAAGCCCAGAGAAAATAAGCTGTCAAAGCTGGATATATATAGAAGTCTTTTCAATGGCAGAAACGATGTTTTTGCCAAACGCTGGGAAAAGGGTAAAAAAGCCGGATACATGCCGGCTTATGATTATGATCGAAATAAGTATTGGCTTCATAAAAATGATGGTGGGACTTTCGACGAATTCAAGGAAAAGAAACTCATACCCCTGACCGATCAACAATTAATAAATCATCTTCAGGGTAAAGAGTTCATAGGTATTTATCCCTTGTTGAAGGACAACACCTCCTGGTTTATCGCTGCAGATTTTGACAAAGAGAATTGGGTCGAAGAGTGCCGCACATTAATCATCGCCTGTAAAGAAAAAGGCATCCCTGCATACTTGGAGCGATCCCGTTCAGGAAAAGGGGGGCATGTTTGGATCTTCTTTGACAGCGCCTATCCGGCTTTTAGAAGTCGCCGGATCCTTATAAATCTTCTTGAACAGACGGGACTTCTCTCCAAATTCGATAAGAACTCCAGTTTTGACAGGCTCTTTCCGAATCAGGATTATCACAAAGGAAAAGGATTAGGAAATCTGATCGCACTACCTCTTAACGGGCAAACCCTGAAACAGGGAAACAGTTGCTTTGTGGATGAGCAATTGCACGCATATCCGGATCAATGGAAATATCTTTCATCTATTCGTAGGGCATCAGTCTCCCATCTTGATGTGATCTATAATTCGATTCAATCCGTTAGCGCTGCAGATACCTCAAAGGCCGGTCCCGTGCAACTGACAATAAGGCTAAATAATGCCGTTCACCTTAACCGGTCTGGTATATCCCCCAGGCTATTCAATTTCCTGAAAAAGGAGCTTAATTTTAGCAATTCGGAATACTTTGCGAAAAGAAAAGCCAAAAGAAGTACCTGGGGAATACCAAAGTATTTCCGGTTTATTGAGGAAACGGAACATGAAGTAATTGTTCCGAGAGGATTTGTCGGGAAATTAGTCCGGTTTTGCAAGCAGCAAAAAATCGATTTCATTTTTGAGGATGAAAGGAAAAAGCAAAATCCTGTCAGGTTTTCTACAAACCTAACTTTAAAAACCCATCAGAAATCAGCATTTGAAGCTGCCTCACGCAAGGATTTTGGAGTAATAGCTGCTCCCACCGGTTCCGGAAAAACGGTAATTGCGCTCAAGATCATAGAAGAAAAGCAACAACCCGCCTTAATCGTTGTACATCGCAAACAACTGTTGGAACAGTGGGCCGAACGGATTGAAGCGTTCCTGGGAATTCCAAAAAGTGAGATCGGCAAGATTGGGCAGGGGAAAGCAAAGCCGGGAAAAGAGATCACTGTGGCCATATTCCAGAGCCTGAGTAAGTATCTTGAAAAGGATGAAAACAATGAATTGGCCAACTCATATGGAACGATTATCATAGATGAATGCCACCATATTCCTGCTGAAACCTACCGAAATGCCGTTTCAAAGCTTTCCCCCTATTATCAGTACGGACTGACGGCCACGCCATTCCGGAAAGGGGATAATGGAAAGATAATTTTTGTGCACCTTGGGGAGCTTATTGCCGATATAAAGCCGCAGGAGATTGAAGATTATAAACGTTCGAGGATCATCATCAGGGAAACTGCACTGGACGTTCCCTTCAACCAGAAAACAGACCGTTTTGAAACTTTATCAAAGATATTGGTTCATGATTCGGCCAGAAACAAATTAATCATCAAGGACATCACTGCAGAACTGAACAAAGGGAGAAAAGCAGTCATTATCACTGAACGGAAAGAGCATATCGATACCCTTTACCAATTTCTTAAGCAATCCTTTGAAATCGTCACCTTAAGCGGAGAGGATCCGGAAAGCAGCCGAAAAACCAAATGGAAAATATTAAGCAGTGGCAACTATCAAGGATTGATTACAACCGGGCAGTTTTTCGGGGAGGGGACAGATCTGCAAAACGCTTCATGCCTTTTTCTTGTATACCCATTCTCATTCAAAGGAAAACTGATCCAGTACATTGGCCGTGTTCAACGTTCAGAGCTCACTCCGGTTATTTACGATTACCGGGACCGGAATATTGAATACCTTAACCGGCAATTCCTGAAAAGAAACAGGTACTACAGAAACCTTGAGAGGCATGCAACTCTGTTTGATGATGTGGGACTTACGCATGGCTCTTCTACTAAAACTTTCACGGTTGATAAAAAACTAAAGGTGCCCATAGACCAATTGGATTTCCGCTATGGTGCGATTGCTTTCAAATACATAATTCCTGAATCGAAACAGGAGCTTGAATTCGAAGTGGAAAACAATGAAGTCAGGCCGGAATTTGACGTATTGAAGCCATATTTCTCCAAGCAGCTAAAAACAAAACATATTGTAGCTGAGATTTTTGCCGAGTTCGAAAATGACATACTTGTTTCGCAGTCCGCCCATTCAGTTGACCTGGAAAAGATCGATCAAACAATCATAGAAAGCGTAAGATTCCGTTTCCTTGAACAAAACATTATCAACAGGCAATATTCCGCAGGAAAGAATGACAATTTGCTTGATATAGAACAAGTGCAGGAAGGAGTAAACGGAACGCTTTATGGTTCGGAAGAAAGCTTATTGAACGACCTTCTGAAGAACAAGAATGTGAAGCACTATATGCATTTAAGGTATTTAGCGTCAAAACATGAAGGCTCCATTTTAAAACTCCGGTTTGTACTGAATCCTTTCTCCTTTGTTTTCCTGCTTCCCGGAAGGGTCCAGTATCATATCGTATTGGAAACATTGGATACGGAAGAAGCCACCTATATCTGGCATATTGAGAAAAACAGGCAAATGCTTTTACGTGAACTGCAAAGAATTGACCTGAACCTGAACACCATTAGAAATAAAGGCAGACAAGCGTTTCTGGAAAATCAGCCAGGAAATTTCTCAAGACTTATCCATGATTATTCAGATGAGAGAAAAGGTTTTATTATCTGGAAAGATCGTTTGGAAGAAAGACTCTTCTGAATTATTTGAAC
>JAOZUK010000696.1 GCA_029938715.1 Bacteroidales bacterium
TGAAGCGTGTGATTCAGTTTTCAATGCCTCAGAAGATCCTACTATGAAACGGATATTAATTATTGCCGTACTTTTTTTAGCAAGCACTACAATCGCCATCAGTCAGAATTCCATAAGTGGCAGGATAACAGATGATGAGGGCAACCCCTTACAATTTGCGAATATTGTAGTGACGCATTCAATCATTAATGGAACAGCAACTCCGTTAAAATCTCAAATCGGTGGGATCTCCGATCTGGAGGGATACTACATTCTTCCATCAGTCCCCAACGGGAAATTTGATGTACAGGTTATTTATATAGGGTATCAGTTGCAAACATTTCGGGTTGATCTTGGAGGAGAGAACCGGGATGTACACCAGGATGTATCATTGAAAAGCGAGTCTCAGGTATTAGAAGAAGTTGTTGTTTCGGCTCAGGCAAAAGGACAGCTGGCAGCCATAAACCAGCAGTTGTCTTCCACTGCGCTTACAAATGTGGTTGCGTCAGACAGGATCCGTCAGAATCCGGATGCCAATGCCGCAGAGGCCGTCGGGCGCCTTCCCGGAATCACAGTGTCCCGATCGGGAGGAGAGGCCAGTAACATTATAATCCGGGGAATGCCGTCCGAATACAATAATGTGACACTCAACGGCATCGAACTGCCATCGGCATCCGGTGATTCCAGGTCTGCCAGCCTGGCTGGTATTTCACAATACTCCCTTCAGGGAGTGGAAGTTTATAAATCCATCACACCTGATATGGATGCAAATGCAGTGGCCGGTTCTGTTAATATGCAATTGAGAACCGCTCCGGATGGTTTTAACAGCAGCATCATGGTCCAGGGAGGTTACAATGCACAGAATAATGACTTCAGGAACTATAAAATGGCTGCCAATGTAAGCAATCGTTTCTTTGACAATAAGTTCGGGGTGGATCTTAACATCTCCAGCGAAAGAACCAACCGAAGCACCCAAAAACTGGATGCAGGTTACGATTGGGAATCCGGAGTCCGTCCCGATGGTGAATCTGTCCCATTGTACAATACTCATATCGGTCTCACCAATGTGGAAAGAATTGTTCACCGGAATTCGGGAACACTGGTTCTGGATTACAAATTTTCCCCCAAATCCAGCATCGAATTTTCCAATTTTTTTACCACCAATCCGCACGAGGGATCCGTGATGAGCAAAACATTTTTACCCACAACAGCCCAAGTATTTTATAATGTGAATCAAAACATTGCAGGGAGAACCAATATGTATTCAGGAACTCTGCTTGGAACTCAGATCATTGGAAGGCTTGAAATTGAATATGGAGGATCATATACAACCTCAAATAGTCTAAGTGAAGATCGGAATGTGGATGTGAGAAGCTATCAAGGTTTTTATGAGGGAGCACTTGATCAAACAGAAAGAAGCCTGCCACTGGCAGATATAATAAATATGGCCAATAATGAGCAAACCCACGAGAATCTCAGAACTTATGGGCTTGGCGGAAGATCTGTCGTAGCTCCCAATTTTTCAAAGGCTCTGAACGACCAGACTGAGAGTCAGTATGAAG
>JAOZUK010000697.1 GCA_029938715.1 Bacteroidales bacterium
CTTCACCTAAAGATGCTAATTTAATCTCCGGACCTGGTTGAAATGCTTTTGTCAGGTATTTGACAATATCCTTTTTTACAAGGGCTAATAACGGATCACCGATTAAGGACAATCCTCCTCCGATAATCATAACCTCAGGATTAAACAGGTGTACGACATGTGACATGCCAAAAGCCAGATCATCTGCTGTAGATTCAAGAATCTGAATTGCACCGGCATCCCCCTGTTGGATGGCTGGCAGAAGATACTTTGCTTCAGATTTCCCGGCTGTACCAGCCAATTGCGCGAGTGTAGTTTCAGGATGATCAGCTACATATTGACGTACTTTTGCATCCACGGCCCATCCGCAACAACGAGACTCAAAATTGGCCCCTGACTTATCAAACTGGATTAATCCGATTTCGGATTCACCCGGCATATTCCCATGAAATAACTCTTTGTCCATAACAAATCCACCTCCCATTCCACTGCCAAGTGTAATGTAGAAGACTTTATTGTATGATTGTCCCGCACCTTTGACCGCTTCACCCAGTGCAGCCGTATTTGCGTCATTATCAACTTTTACCGGTATTCCGGATATATTTTGGAGCCATAAAGACAATTCAAAACCTGACCAGCCACCAATATGGTGTGAAACCCTTACTTTTCCTGTAATATGATCAATCGGTCCACCGTAACCTACACCAATTGAAACGGGCCTGTATTTTTCCAGAATCTCATTTTTTATTGTGCTTTCAATCTGTTCCCGTATCCCGGCTGCACCCTTTTCCCTGTCCACATCAAAGCGAAAATGCTCAATAATATTCAATTGTTCATCTCCGACAATGAGTTGTAGTTTTGTGCCTCCGATCTCAATTCCTGTGTAATACTTCATATCAAATGGTCCTCTATGTAGCTGCTAATCATCTTCTCACTTGCATTTAAAATGGTTCCATAAGCCCCAAACATGTCATCATTGTGATACCATTTTATATTTTCCGGTCCACCAACCCAGGTCTTATATCTGATGGTCTCCTCTATTCTGTCTCGCAAAATGTCATAAAAAGGTTCGATAGAAGGGCCACCCACTATAATGGTTTTCGGGTCGATAATATTTGTGGCAACGATCAAAACATATTCCAGAACTTTCAGGATATGTTCTATGACCTCTTCATTGTTTATAATTTCAGGTGTTAACGCAGACAGATCTGTCAAATTGAGACTGAAATGGGTGTTTATAAAGGCTAATATGCCTTTAACTGAAATGGCGGATTCAACATTTTTTACCTCATCCATGTCGCAGGTAGGAACAGGAATATGACCAATCTCTCCCGAAAATCCACGATGCCCCAGAAAAAGTCCATTGTTGTATATGGACATCGATATCCCCCTGCCAATGTGCAGAAACACATAATTATCATCATCCCAGCTCCTGGCATTAATAACAGAAGCAGCCTGTGCATGAATATCATGCTCAACATGCAAATAATTAATCTCCGGTAGAATTCTGATTAGTTCTCTGAAATTTAAGTTGTTAATACCTCGGATCCGGGGAGTGTAAA
>JAOZUK010000081.1 GCA_029938715.1 Bacteroidales bacterium
CCCGAAATGATGGAGGCCACCATATCGCGGTTGGAGAAGTACTGGATATAGTCCTGGTCGGTGAGGTCCTGGTAAATCCCGTTGGCCACAAAAATATCTTTTAACCCGTCATTGTCCAGGTCCATAATCAGAGCGCCCCACGACCAGTCGGTGGCATAGACGCCGGCGAGGCGCCCAATTTCGCTGAAGGTACCATCTGTATTGTTGAGCTGCAGCATATTGCGGGTAAACTGGTGGTGGTACCCGTTTTCATAGTTTGATTTGTAGCTGTCCCAGCTATCGAAGGTGGTTTTGGTTTTCAACCGTGCATCATGCTCAGGGATCATATCGGTTACAAAGATCTCCGGATAGTGGTCGTTGTTGATATCGGCCATATCGGCCCCCATGGATGCAGCGGAGATAGAACGCATCATTTGGGTCAGTGTCTCACGAAATGTTCCATCTCCATTGTTCATGTATATATAGTCCCGCTCGAAGAAGTCGTTGGATATATAGATATCCATCCACCCGTCCTGATCAATATCACCCACCGTAACACCAAGTCCGAACCCGATGGTGCTGGCATAGATACCGGCTTCTACACTTACATCGGTAAAATGGTTGTTATCGTTACGGAACAGTTTGTCGCCCCCAATGGAGTCCCTCACCAGGCGCTGGTTTGAGGAGAGGTTAAAACTGCCGATGGCCTTGAAAGAGTTGTTGAGCAGGTAGAGGTCCAGGTCACCATCGCGATCGTAATCAAAAAAGGCACCGTGGGTGGAATACCCATGGTCATTGATACCGTATTGGGAGGCACTCTCTGTAAAAGTGAGATCCCCGTTGTTGATATGGAGTTCGTTGTGCCGCTCGTCACCCTCCACATTTCCGGAATTACAAACGTAAATATCTGTCCATCCATCCCCATTTACATCGGCCAGACTGGCCCCGGTGGACCATTCGCCATCTCCTCCGATTCCTGCAAGGTCAGAAATATCCTCGAATTTGAAATCTCCCTTGTTCAGGTAGAGTACATTGGAACCCATGTTGGAGGTGAGGAAGATATCCATGAGCCCGTCGTTGTTTACATCGCCAAGGGCAACACCACCGCCGTTGTAGAAGTTCCGGTAGGTGTAGATATTGAATTTTTTCTTCAACTGTTCATCATAGTCCAGATGATTGATAAATCCTGCTCCAGTGTAGGATTCCGGCATCAGCGTAAAGAGTTGATCGCCTGAGATTTCCCCCAATTTTTGATCGCATGAAAAGGTGAGCAACAGGGCAGTCAGAACAAGCAGACCGGGAGGTGTATTCTGGAGCAGGGTTCTCATCCGATCTTAGTTCTGATATGCTGCCGACAGGGAATCTTTCTCTACTCCGGAAAGCATGTCAGTAAAAATGGCCCAGACCTGGAGGTCGCCCTCATGGTAGATGGTGATCCGCCGGTTGCCGTCAATCTTGGTGTATGCCGTTCCTTTGATGGGATGGACAATGGTAATGAATCCCTTGCCATAAATATCTTCATACCAGTTTTTCACATCTTCCGCCAGTTGTTCGGCTGAGAGCTCTTTGTTCCATGGTGCCCATCCATTGTAGCTAAATCGCACAGGCATCTCAACGATTTTACCACTATCGAATAGAGGATAGAAGTTCATGGTAGCAGGATGTTTCAGCTCCTCCTCAATATCATATTGAACACTCATGTTGCTTGTTCCCTGCCTGATCAAACTATCCTTGTTCAGTTTCCAACAATGTTTATAGAACGCTTCATCGGTCATACCGAACGAGATTCCCATAAACAGGGAGTCGTACCTTACCCCGCTGGCCAGCTCCCGTTTTAATCTTCGTTCATAAGTTTTTCCTGGTGAGCATCCTCCCACGACAAGTGCCACCAAGGCTGTCAGCACCATCCATTTCATCCTATTCATCTTTCTTCAGATTCAGAAAGTGTAAAAGTGTAAATTCTCATTGTTTCTCGCAACAGAAATCATAGGGTTTCCGTTAATTTTTATGATTTTGAAATCCCGAATATCGCCCCTGGTGAAGAAACCGGAACTATCGGAAGGAACTGCCCTCCAAACATCCTTTCCAAGCCCTTTCAAAAAAAGCCCGTGTCCGGCACTGTATGTCCCGGTTTGTGGTTTGGCATTGCTCAAATTACCGCCCAGAATCACATCGCACATTCCATCGTGGTCGAAGTCGCCCGTTTCAATGGCATAAACCGGTGAAAGCTGACATTCAGTTGGAAGGGATTCCATCCGGAACAGCCCCTGTCCACTGTTTATCAATACTGAACTCTCCAGTATGGTGGCCCGTAGTACTACTGAACGCTGAAGAATCTCTTCCGAAAAGATATCATGGATGGTCTCACCACTGTATGCCTTGAAGGTTTCATATTTTCGTTCCAGTACCGGGATCTGTCTCACCAGGTCATCCTTCATGGCCACCGGGTAGGCCGTGTCGCCGTTAAAGGCACAGATAATATGCTCTACGGATCCATTCATATCAAAATCGTTCACATACATAGTGAGCGGCTTCTCCGGGGAGGCATGAAAGCGGGAGTTAAGTCCATGATTGCCCAGTACCAGGTCCATATGGCCATCGCCGTCCAGATCTGTTGCAGCCACCCGGTTCCACCACCCCTCTGTATCGGAGAGACCGTAGGAGTGGGAACGATCCGTGAAGTGCCCCCCCTCATTGATAAAAAGTTTTACCGGCATCCATTGGCCCACAATGACCATATCGGGATCCTTGTCGTTATCCACATCGGTCCAGACCATATCTGTAATCATTCCCACCTCTTTTAGACGGGGGGCTATCTGATCCGAGACATTGGTAAAGCGCCCGCTTCCGTCATTCTCCAGCAGGTAGCCGTTTACCGGGATGCCATAAAGGGAGGGACGGAGCCGGATTCCCACAAAAAGGTCCATGTCTCCATCACCGTCAAAGTCGGAGGGTTGCACACATGAGCTGCTCTCATATCGGCCTGCCGGCAGTATCTGGCTTGATTTGAAAAAGATACCCATCCCCTGGTTCAGGTAGAGCCTGTCACCCAGGGCGGAAGAGGTGGAGGGGAGTTCATTGCCGCCACAGGCTACATAGAGATCAATATCACCATCACCATCTGCATCAAACAGGGCACAGCCGGTCTCTTCAGAGGTGCTTTCAGACTCAAACAGGTCGCTGTTGGAGGTAACAAAATCCCCATTGCCCTTCTGGATATAAAGCACTCCTGCTGATCCTTTTGCCCCGCATATATAGAGGTCATCCAAAGCATCATTGTTCACATCCCCAACCGCCATGCGAGGACCCTCAGTGGAGTGCATATGAAAAAGCAGTGATTCTCTCTGGAAATCATTGAAATCATTCTCCACATGTGAGTAAGTAAGTCCCTTGGGGGGATCGCTCTTCTGAAATAGAGGTTTATTAGTTGAAGCAGGGATCGTGGGACATGGCAATGCATCTGCCTGGTTCAGTATGAGGAACTGGTTGGCCTGCACCTCGCAGAGCAGGGTACAGGTGCCATCTGGCCAGCTCACGCGGATCGAGTCGATCACGGTAATATCTCCAAGGCCAAAGTGAAGCCGGTGATCCATGGATGACTTAAAACCCCGCATGGGAACCTGCTCCTGGTAGCTGCTTCTCCCCTGGTAAAAGAGCGTGACACCTGCCCCGATGGCACTGCTGTTGGCACCACTGCCTGTGAAGGCGAGCGAGAGAAAATTGGAATGAGACTGTTCCTGGGTGTTGTTCCGGTAAATAAAAGAGGGCATATTTACATTGTTCACCACCAGGTCGAGGTCCCCGTCATTATCCAGATCTCCGTAGGCCGCCCCGTTGGAGTGGGAGGGTGTGGCCAGTCCCCATGAATCCGACCGGTTGGTAAAGGTCAGATCCCCGTTGTTATGGAAGGCATAGTTGGGAACCCGCTCCGAGGGAATCCGGTCGATGATGCTTAATATAGCCTGCTCTTCACTTTTGATCATAGAGCGCATCAGTGCAGGATTGGAGTAAAAATCAAGGTAGTCCCGGTCCAGCAGATCCTTGTATATCCCGTTGGCAACAAAGAGATCCCTCCACCCGTCATTATCCAGATCCATGATCAGTGCCCCCCAGCTCCAGTCTGTGGCATCCACACCACTGTACCTGCCAATCTCGCTGAAGGAGCCGTTCCTGTTATTCAGTTGCAATACGTTTCGGGCAAATTGGTGGTGGTAGCCTTTGTCCACCTTATTCAGGTAACTCTCCCATGTTTCAAACAGGACCTTGGTTTTCAGTCGTCTATCTCCCTCTGCAGTCATTTCGGTAACAAAAATATCGGGCCAGCCATCATTGTTAATGTCGGCAATGTCGGCCCCCATGGCCCCCAGGCTGGTCTCACTCAATTGCTCGTCAAGCAGCTCTGAAAAACTACCGTCCTGGTTATTGATATAGAGGTAATCGCGTTCGAAAAAGTCATTGGAGACATAGATATCCATCCATCCATCGCGGTTCAGATCGGCCACACTGGCTCCCAGTCCAAACCCGATCTTACTGCCATAGATACCGGCTTCAGCACTCACATCCACAAAGATATTCCCGTCGTTCCTGTAGAGCTTGTTTGCACCCAGTATATCCCGTACCTGTCGCTCGCCCTCCACCAGGTCAAATTCGGTTACCGATTGGAAGGAGTTGTTGAGCAGGTAGCAATCCAGGTCGCCATCCCGGTCAAAATCAAAAAAGGAGGCGTGGGTAGAGAGTCCCATATCATTAATACCGTAGGCCTCTGCCTGCTCTGTAAAGGTAAGGTCGCCATTATTGATGAAGAGTTCATTGTTTCGGTGGGGGGTATCCGGAATGCCCGATTTACAAACATAGATATCGGGCCAGCCATCGCCATTTACGTCGGCTATACTTACACCGGTCGACCATACGCCCTCACAGGCCACACCAGCCTGCTTCGTGATATCTTCAAAATGGAAATTACCCTTGTTGATGTATAGCCTGTTATCTGCAATATTTCCACAGAAATAGATATCAGTGAGTCCGTCCCGGTTAAAGTCACCCAGTCCGACCCCGGCACCATTGTAAAAATTGCGGTAAGTATAGGTATTGTATTCTTCGCTGTACTCCACATCATTCCGAAAATTGATTCCGGTTAGTTCTGCTTGGAGCAATGAGAATCGGGTAGCAGTTCCGGAATCAGGATCATTGGGGTGGCAAGCCTGTAGCAGCATAAATAAAAGCAGATGTATCACTGCCTGGATACCATTTTCTTTTCCGTGAACCATGCGGGTAATGTACAAAAAAAGAGAGCAGGCAATGTTGCCATTGCCTGCTTTCTGTAGAAACTATATATTCAATTGCTACTTCTAATTATACCCTGGATTCTGAGTCAGATTGGGGTTGGCTTCAATCTTATCCCGGTGAATCGGGAAAAGTGTGGTGTGCTCACCTCCAACAGGTACATCACCTGGATTGTTTGCGGGTAATGCCCAAAGCGCTACATCGTCAAACAGTCCCCAGCGGATCAGTGCCTGGCGCTTGGTGCTCTCTGAGAACATCTCACGTGCCATTTCGTTGAACAGCTCACCTCCTTGAACATCAGGTCCGGTCATATCAAAACTGACAGGTCCGTCTACGGTAGTCAAGTCGGCAACACCGGCACGCAACCTGATCTCATTTACCAGTGGAAGAACACCTCCATCTCCAGGGTTCTGACGCCAGAGGGCCTCTGCTTTCATCAGGATTACGTCGGCCAGGCGGAACACCGCGTAGTCGTTGTTCATGGCATCGGGATGGCCTCCCATCTCAACTTCCCATTTACCGATTCTTACACCAGCCTGGCGATAGGCCTGTGGACCCAGTTCATTGATCTGGCCCTCACCGGAACCCAGGCTACCAAAATTGAGATGTTTCCCGTCCGGATCATCCGAATCAGCACCATCATCCAAGGTTTGAGATCCGTCTGCATTGTACTGGAAACCTGCAATAAAATTGCCCCTTTTAATGGCAGGGCCATCTGCGGTACCCGCATCACCTTTACGAAGATCGGTATCTTCGTAGGAGTTGTAGAATTCTTCCAGGGAACAGAAACCGTTCCAGGGCTGGGCCGTCAGGTTATAAGTATACTGACTGGCGTAATGGAGGGTACGTACAGCAATGTTAAATCCGCCGTAGTAGACCTGGTCGTAAGGTATGGCAAAGATCATTTCGGAGGTACCCGAGTTTCCAGCGCTGAAGTTGTCAAAGTAGTTGCCTGTGAGATTGTATCCACCATTGTCAATCACATCCGTACAGGCAGTTACCGCTTTGGCATATTGCCCGGTTCCTGTATAGACCTCAGCATTCAAGTAGAGCTTGGCCAGTAGTGTCTGTCCGGCATAGTAGTTCATCCTTCCATAGGTAGTTGCATCAACCAGTTTGGAAAGTTTGGGTACTGCAACCTCAAGGTCACCAACCAACCAGTTAAAGACCTCTGCTCTGGAAACGGTAGGAGGAGAGGCTTCGGCTGAGGCAAAATCGGTTACAAGCGGAACATTACCGAACATATCGATCAGTTGCCAGTAGAAAAAGCCACGGACCACTTGCAGTTCGGCAATAAAAGCGTCAGCTACAGTTGCGTCCATTGCTCCATCCTCTACGAGGACCTGAAATTGGTAAATCAAGCGGTTGGCAGTATTCACCCCACCAAATCCGAAGTTCCAGCCGCCATTAAGGCCACCGTCTTCCCGGGTCCATGAGTGAAGGTGCCATCTTCTCCAGTCGCCACCATCGTCCCAGTCCTGTCCACGGGTGGGTACGACAACTTCGTCGGTGGTCACATTTTGTAGTGTATAGGGATCGCCGGAGCCCCAGTTGCCAAATTGTGTATAGGCAGCTCCCAGGGCAGCAAGAATCTCCTCCTCTGTATTAAAGAAATTTTCGGGTGTTACTTCACCATACAGCTCTTCATCCAGATTGGTACATGACTGGTTAAAAGCAGCCATCAGCATTACTACTATGATTGCCTTTACCAGTAATAGTGATTTTCTCATTTTATTTCTATCTGTTGTTTTCATATCGTCTGCTTTTTGAGGGTTAGAAACCGAGGTTTACACCCAGTGAAACAGACCTGGTCCTGAACCAGGTATTCCTCCTGTCGATACCAGGTATCAGTACGTTCCCGCCATCGTCATATCTTGGACTGGGATCAACACCTTTGTACTTGGTAATGTAGAACAGGTTATTGCCTGCCACAAATATCCGGATGTTCCTGAAGGCGGAGTTACCCGACATATCGAAATTATATCCAAGGCTAATGTTATCGAGCGATACAAAGGAGGCATCCTCGATATGTAAGCTGGAAAGTACACCAGAAGAGTTATTCAGCAGGGTGCCGGTCTCTGCATTTCTCATATCGTCGGCTGTGACCGGCAGATTATAGGAACCGATCATCTGAGGTACCTCATAAAATGCACGATACGTATTGTTCAGGTCGTGACCCAGTACACCGCGGAAGAAGATATTCAAGTCAAGATTCTTATAGCTAAACATGTTTCCCCATCCGAATTCAGCATCGGGTAGCCCGTTGCCAACTACAGAGCGGTCCAGTTCATCCACGGTACCATCTTCATTGGTGTCGCGAAGGATCAGGTCACCATCGGGACCAACCTCCACAAAAGTGTGAGCCCAGAGCTGACCAATTGGCTGACCCTCTTCAGCTCTTACGAGCGGTACGCCACTCTGTCCGGGAGCACCCATGGCACCCAGGTCGCGAACACCGTATGTTAGTTCGGCTCCATTATATACTCCTGAGAGGGAGACCAGCTCATTCTTCAGATAGTAGGTAGGAGTAATGGTAGTGCTCCAGGAGAAGTCGCTCGTTTGTACGGCTTTCCAGGTCAGAGTCAGTTCAAGACCACTGTTATTGATTTCACCAAGGTTTAGCTGCGCTGTGCTATAGAGGTTCGGCGGAACCGGTACCTCATAAGTGAACAGCAGGTCGGTGGTGATCCTTGTATAGTAGTCAAATGAACCAAAGAGTTCTCCGTTAAGTAAAGAGAAGTCTACACCGATGTCAAATTCACCCTTCTTCTCCCAGCCCAGATCCGGGTTGGCATTACTAACAGGTGCATATCCCGGGATAAACTCACCATTGTAATAGAAGTTCCCTGAAGGTCCAAGGCGCATTAGTGACTGATAACTGTTTGAAGGCTGGTTACCGGTAATCCCGTAACTAACCCTTAACTTCAGGTTATCCATGGAGGCAATATTAAGAACATTGGCCAGGTCAACACCGGCACCAATCGCGGGGAAGAGACCCCATTTGTTGCCTTCACCAAATCTGCTCGATCCTTCGTAACGCGCACTGGCTGTCAGGAACCAGCTATCGGTTACATTCAGGTTCACACGGCCAAAGAAAGCGATCAGTTTGTTGGAGTTCTTGTAGCTAGATACATCGCCAAGACCTTCGTTGAAATCCTTGGCAGCGCCCAGGTTGTTGTAGGTAAAGGCGTCGGTAATAAAATCGCCACCCTCGGCACTAAAACCTTCGTAGTTAAATGACTGGTGAGAGTATCCTCCCAGAACCTGCAGGCTTGCACCGCTGATATTAGTCAGATAGTTGATGGTTGATTCGAACAACTGGAAAGAGTTCTCGTCATAGCGCCTCTCGGCCAGTCCGTTGCGGTCCATACCCGTTCCGTAACTGTTTTTGTCGCGGTACATCCCCCTGGCGAAATTCTGATTCTGCACTGAGTAGAAGGCATCTATCTTCAGACCGTCGATAATCTCAAAAGCACCTTTAAGGGCCACATTGACACGCTGGTCTTTCCCTTCATTCACATTCTGCTCCATCATTGCCACAGGGTTGTAATAATCATAAAGAACCTGTTGGAAGTATCCGTCGTACTGCTGGTACTGTGCATCTTCACTTCTTACTGGAGCAGTTGGATTATAAATGGAGGCGTAGCGGAAAGCTTCGTCGAAACCATACTGCGATTCACGCTGGGTGGCACCAATATTCATGTCAATGGTCAGACGATCGTTGATCGCCTTCTGTCTCAGGTTCAGTCTTCCGTTTACTTGTGTATATCCGGTGTTAAGTGCAACACCATCACCATCACGGAAGTTGAAAGAGGCCATGTAGGTGGTTTTGTCGGTACCCCCCGACATACTCAGGTTGTGTGCCTGCTGGATGGCAGTATTTGTGGTCTCTTCAAACCAGTTGGTTTGACTCCCAAAATTGGTTCCCTCACCAGTCTCAGCCGACATGGCCTTCCACTGGTCTACGTCCATTACATTGGGATATTTACCCACTGATTCCATTGTGACCATGCCATTGTAATCGATATGGGCGGTTCCCTTTCTGCCTTTTTTGGTAGTTACTATGATTACACCACTGGAACCCCTGGTTCCATAAATGGCTGCAGCAGAACCATCCTTCAATACGTCCATGGACTCAATGTCGTTGGGATCCACGTTGTCGAGCGATCCGCCAACCACACCGTCGATCACCACAAGAGGCTGGGTATTGGCACCAATGGTACTCATCCCACGCAGACGCATGGTGAATCCCTGGTTTGGGTTACCACCCGGCTTACTGATGGAGAGTCCGGCCACTTTACCCTGGACCAGTTGGGCTGGATTGTTTACCATACCCTTGTTGAACTCTTCTGATTTCACATTGGCGATGGCACTGGTTACCTCTTTCTTCTTCTGGGTACCATATCCGATTACCACAATTTCGTCAAGCTGTGTGATATCTTCGACCAGGATCACATCAATAGAGGTTTGGTTGCCCACAGTAATACTTTGTGTTGAGTAACCAATGGAAGTAAATAACAGGACGGCATCCGGACCAGGAACGGTAATGCTGTAATTACCATCCACATCGGACACAGCTCCTTGAGTTGTTCCCTGGATCACAATGTTTACACCGGGGATAGTGCCTTCCGTTTCGGAAGAGACCGTACCGGTCACTGTTCTCTCCTGGGCAAAGGTTAAGCTGATCGCAAAACCAAACAGGATAAGCGACAAAAAGCCGCTTTTCCACCATGCAGAATTTCGCATAATTGAAGTAGTTTTAAAGTTAGCAATGAATAACAAATTGTATGAAATTTGGTAGTTGTTTAGCAAAACATAAAAATACATATATAGATATGCAGATACGAATTTAAGATTTTTTAACACTTATAATACTCTTATCGCCTTATTTAGATATAATACACATTGAAAAAAAAGTCTTGATTTCATTACCTTTGGAAACCTTTGGAGAAAATTCAGATGGAAGTCTTGCTCCATTTTGTTCTAAATTAATAAGATAGAAAATGAATCATGAATATGTGAACCGTGTGGTTGATCTGACCGATCCCGAAAAAAATATTATTTATAACATGTCTATTGAAAAAGCTGTGGAGCTTGTGAGGGTAGGAGACGCGGAGGGTGTCAGAGGCATTGACGGACAGTTTGCCCTGGTAGCTGTGGAGGAAAAAACCATTCGTATGGCCCGTTCCATCGGACGTCCGCTTCGTTTCTTTATTGCCAAACTGAAGGCGGGACCCTGCCTGGTTCTGGCAGAACGCATCGATACCATCTATAAGTACCTGGAGAAGGAGGGGCTGGATGACCAGTTTCACCCCTCCTATACACGCATGGCCCCGGCGCACTATATCACCACCATTGAACTGCTGGGTTGTCCCGATCCCAGCCCGGTACATCAGCGATTCTTCAACCCGGAAAGAAACCGCTTGGATGGAGTATCTGTGGAGGAGATCGGCAGGCAGTATATGACTGCACTTTATACTGAGATTAAGAAGTGGCTTAAATTCAAGGTCCCCAGCGGACCCGTCGGGGTCTCTTTCTCGGCGGGAATCGACAGTGGTTCAGTATTTTTACTTACTTACCATGCCTTGCTGGATCTGGGTGAAAGTCCCTCAAGACTTAAAGCATTTACCCTGAGTGTGGATGGCGATGGAGCGGATCTGAAGCAGGCCAGGGAGTTCCTGAAAGCGGTCAACCTGGAGCTCTTCCTGGAGCCCATCGAGGTGAAGGCCTCGGGCCTCGACTGGAGAAAGACGGTACAGGTGGTGGAGGACTACAAGCCGCTGGATATTCAGGCAGCCACCATGAACCTGGCGCTGCTGGAAGGGGTCCGCAAACGCTACCCTGACTGGGTCCATATAATCGATGGAGATGGGGGAGATGAGAACCTGAAGGACTATCCCATTGAGGAGAATCCGGAACTGACCATCCGTAGCGTGCTGAATAACCTGATGCTCTACCACGAAGGTTGGGGGGTTGGTAAGATGAAGCATTCGCTCACTTACAGTGGTGGTTTGAGCCGTGGTTATATGCGTACCTATACCACCGCTGATGCCATGGGATTCAGGAGTTTTAGTCCCTATACACTGGAGAATGTAATCGAGGTTGCTGAAGGTATTCCCTTTGTGGATCTCACTGGCTGGGACCATGAGAAGCTCTATGCCTTGAAGGGCCAGGTGGTTGCCAGTGGTGTGAAAGCGATTACCGGAGTGGAGATGCCGGTGTTTGAAAAGAGGCGTTTCCAGCATGGAGCTGCCTCCAGAGATACTTTCCAATCTCAATTCCCTGAAAAGGAGCTGGACTATCGCAAGGAGTTTCTCTCTATTTATGAGTAGATATCCCGACTTCAGGATCGATAACCGGTGGATCGGGTCTTTGCGGGGAGGAAAGGTGCCGGTGGATCCACATATCCCTTACGGTTATTTCAATGAACCTGAGCGGATGTCAGGAGGCAGAGTTGAAGAGGTTACTACTATCCTTCTGACCAACCAGGAGTGTCCATACCGTTGCCTGATGTGTGATCTCTGGAAGCATACCGCCAATGAAACGGTCCCCATAGGGGCCATACCCATCCAAATTGAATATGCACTTTCCAGGTTGTCTTCCACCAAACATATTAAGCTATACAACAGTGGCAGCTTCTTCGATCGGAATGCCATTCCCTTTGATGACTATAAATCAATCGCATCTCTCGTCAGCACCTACCAAACGGTGGTAGTGGAGAGCCATACTGCATTTATCGGAGCCGATACACTTTTTTTCAACGAGTTGATCCAAAACAGACTGGAGGTGGCCATGGGACTGGAGACCATCCATCCGGATGTGCTTCCCAGGCTTAATAAAAGAATGACTCTTTCGGATTTCAGGCATGCAGCAGGATTTTTGGCATCGGAGGGTATATCATCCCGGGCATTCATATTGTTACAACCACCCTTTATGTCGGAAGTGGAGGGGATTGAATGGGCCAAACGATCCATGGACTTTGCATTTGATGCAGGTGTTTCCACATGTGTGATTATTCCGGTGCGTGCAGGAAATGGCTCAATAGACCTCCTGGCCCGGGAAGGCTATTTTACAGAACCCGGGCTGAATGCTCTGGAAGAGGTTCTTTCCTACGGGATCGGATTGAATGCAGGCAGGGTATTTGCTGACCTCTGGGACCTGGATCGCTTTTCTGCATGTGATCGCTGCATTAGCCAAAGGAGGGAGAGGCTTCAACAGATGAATTTACAACAGACGATTTTGCCGGAAATTTCCTGTTCTTGCCAGGAATAAGCTCCCATTAAATTGGGGTATTTTCCCACAGCTTAATAAAAGATGTTGCAATCGGTTGCATTTTCATGATATTTTGGATAGCTTTAAATCCTTAAAATGATTGCTATCCTTCTTTATCCATGCCCGAGAAACGAGAAGTTACCATCTACGATATTGCTAAAAAGCTCAACCTCTCTGCATCTACTGTAAGTAGAGGTCTCAGGAACCATCCTGCCATTAAACAGGGTACCATCGATCGGATAAAGGATGCTGCACGAACCATGGGATACCAGCAAAATCCCTTTGCCAGTAACCTGCGCAAGAATCGGTCCAATACTATTGGAGTGGTTCTGCCACGCTTTGAGAGTATATTTATGTCGGGGGTTGTATCGGGTATTGAGCAAGTGATCAGGAGTAAAGGATACAACCTGGTATTGAGCCAGTCCACCGATTCAGCGAAGATTGAGAAAGAGAACATCAAAACTTTTTTTAACAGCCGGATAGAGGGCTTGCTGATCTCATTGACTCCAGAAACCAAAGGGTTGTCCCACTTGGATGTATTTTTCAGGAAGAGTATTCCTGTGGTAATTTTTGACCGGATTGGCGAAAGGACTGAATGTCCTTGTACCACAGTGGTTATCAACAACCGGCAGGCAGGTTATGATGCCACAGCACATTTGCTCGATCAGGGATGCAAAAGGATCCTTTTTCTGGGGGAGAATCAAACGTGCTCGGTGTTTGGTGAGAGGGCCAATGGTTATAAAGAGGCTTTAAGAAGATATGGTGTGGAGTATGATCCGAACCTGATGATCCTTGACAACCTCAATGAGGGATCGGGATCCCGGACACTGGAAAAGATAATTAAAATGGATGAGAGGCCCGATGGCATCTTTGCAGCCAATGATATCTCCGCTGTTTCTGTGATGACCGAGCTTAAGCGCTATGGACTCAGGATCCCGCACGACATAGCCATTGTGGGCTTTAACAACGGGCATGTTTCAAGGATTGTGGAGCCGGCCCTTACCACCATCAACTATCCAGCTGTAGAGATGGGTCGAATTGCAGCATCCAGCCTGATGACCATGCTGGACCAGGACAACCAGGTAGCCACACAGAGTGTGATGTTGAAGCATGAACTGGTGGTCAGGGAATCTTCACTGAAACATCATTTGAAGGAAATATGATGATCGGGATCGTTGGCGGGGTAGGTCCTTATGCGGGCCTTGATCTGATAAAGAAAGTGTTTGATCAAACCCTTGCCGGAAAAGATCAGGATCATGTGGACACCATGCTGCTTTCACTCCCTTCTGGTATACTTGACAGAACCGAGTACCTGGAGGGCCGGGTTGAGAAAAATCCGGCATTCGCCATTGCCGATGTTTTAACCAGGCTCCAGGAGGCAGGCGCTACAGTGGCAGGAATCCCCTGCAATACAGCCCATGTGCACCAAATTTTTCATACTATTATAGACGAATTGCAGCGAAGGAAGAGATCCATCCACCTATTAAATATGATTTCTGAAACGATCTCTTTTATTCAGTCCAACCATCCACATTTGAAGAGAATCGGAGTGCTATCCACAACAGGAACATACAGAAGCAGGGTCTATGTAAAAGCCCTGGAGCAGGAAGGTTATAATGTTCTGGTGCCGGAAGTGGAGATGCAAGAGGCGATGATACATCCAGCCATCTATGATCCGGCCTATGGTATAAAATCGGTGTCTGATCCAATCGATCCCCATGCACGGGAGAATCTTCAAAGGGGATTTGATTTTCTGGAAAGTAAGGGCGCCGACGGGGTGATTCTGGGTTGTACAGAGATTCCGCTGGCATTTCCTGATCGATTTATTGGTGGGATGGTAGCCATCGATCCCACACTGGTATTGGCCCGGGCATTACTTAAAAATAGCTTTCCGAACAAGCTTAAACCTTTAAAATAAGTTAGATGCATAGGATCTGGTTCTTACTGAGTATACTGCTGGTGTTTCCGTTTCTTCTGATGGGGCAGGAGCGTGGCAGGATCAGGGACTTTGGCATTCAACCCGGGATATTGAATCCCGGCAAGTGGAACGCCATCACCGATGTGAAGGGAGTTAAGGTGGGTCATAAGACCCTCATTGGAGGAGACTCCATTCGTACGGGTGTCACTGTTATTGTTCCCCACAAAGGAAACCTTTTCCAGGAAAAAATCCCTGCAGCTGTCTGTGTTGGGAATGGCTTTGGAAAAGCCCTGGGATTTACCCAGGTAGAGGAGCTGGGAAACCTTGAAACCCCCATTGTCTTAACCAATACCTTAAGTGTTTTTAAGGCAGCAGAAGCCCTGGTTACTTATACCCTTGCACTTCCTGGAAATAAAGGTGTGAGGTCGGTGAATCCTGTTGCGGGTGAAACCAATGACGGTTGGCTGAATGATATCAGGGGCAGATATGTTCAGGAATCGGATGTGCTGGAAGCCTTGACGGTGGCGACCTCTGGCCCGGTAGAGGAGGGTAATGTGGGAGCTGGGACGGGAACTCTGTGTCTGGGCTTTAAAGGAGGTATAGGTACATCATCCAGGGTATTACCCGGGGATAAGGGGGGATTTACAGTTGGAGTACTTGTACAAACCAACTTTGGAGGTATACTTACCATTGACGGTGCTCCCGTTGGGGAAGAGTTAAAGAATCACTATATGGCTCAGCAGGTGAATCACAAAGTAGATGGCTCTTGCATGGTGGTAATTGCCACCGATGCCCCCCTGTCGGCACGCAGCCTGGAGCGGCTGGCCCGCCGTTCCTTTCTTGCACTGGGAAGGGTGGGTTCCTTCATGTCCAATGGCAGTGGCGACTACGCCATTGCATTCAGTACAAATCCTCAATGCCGCATCACCTATGAACCAGAACAACGGGTGAAGAACAGAGCGGATCTTGGAAATGAGTTCATCTCCCCGTTGTTTCTTGCAGTGGTGGAAGCCACTGAAGAGGCCATCTATAATTCTCTGTTTCAGGCAGAAGATATGACCGGGTACAAGGGCAGGTTTATGCAAGCTCTTCCCTTGGAAAGAACCCTTGAAATTCTGGATATTTTCGGACGTTAGGTATCTTCCTTTTCATTATCTTAACGCCTCAATTGGAAAAAAAACTGCAGAGATGAATAAAAGACCTTATATCCTTTCCGAATCCCACTGGGGCGAGGTACAGGACCAGGAGTGCGATCTGGCTATTCTCCCCTGGGGAGCTACTGAAGCACATAACTATCATCTTCCCTATGGTACAGATAATTACGAGACCGACGCTTTGGTGCAGGAGGCAGCAAGGATGGCCTGGGAGAAGAATGCCAAGGTGATGGTTCTTCCCACCATACCCATAGGGGTGAATACAGGTCAGTACGATATCAGGCTTACTCTGAATCTGAATCCCTCCACACAGCAATCGATCCTCGAAGATCTTGTGGAGAGCCTGATTGGTCACGATATTTTGAAACTGTTGATTGTGAACGGACATGGAGGAAATGATTTTAAACAGATTCTCAGAGAGGTAGGTAGCCAGTTTCCCGATATGTTCATATCCACCTGTAACTGGTTCCAGTCTGTGGACAAAGAGGCATTATTTGAAAATAAGGGAGATCATGCTGATGAGATGGAGACCAGCCTGATGATGTATACCTGGCCTGAGTTGGTGTACCCCCTGGAGAAGGCCGGACCAGGCAAAGCAAAAAAATTCTCGGTAGCTCCTCTCAATGAATCCTGGGCATGGACCGAAAGAGAGTGGACCTCCATCACTTCCGACACCGGGATTGGGGATCCTAGCAAAGCAACAGTGGAGAAGGGTGAACGCTATTTTAAAGCGGTTACTGAAAAGCTTGCTTCGCTTATGATCGGATTGACAACTACCGATCCGGGGGATCTATATATTTAGGCATCCGGAGTACCCCCCCATAATTTTTAGGCTACAAATTGAATAAGAGATTCAAATTGAATACTTTTGCAGTTCACTTTTGTCACATCTATTATCAATACGATACCTATGAAATTCGAATCGAAAGTTGAAGCAGCCTTCCACAAAATTTCAGGTTCTCCTGAGATCAATACACACATTCCCTACATTGTAGTAGACAACTTCCCTTTAATGGGATTACTCACCGCTCTTCGGTTTTTAGAGTGGGTAAGTGAGAACCCCAACGGGGTAATTAGCCTTCCCACAGGGAAAACACCTGAGTACTTTATCAAATGGACCACCCACTTGCTGGAAAACTGGGATAGTAATAAAGTGAAGGAGCTGAGAAGCAAATATGGTGTGGCCGATCTGCAAAAGCCCTCTCTGAAGGATCTTCATTTTGTGCAGATCGATGAGTTTTATCCCATTAGTTCGGCGCAGCATAACAGCTTTTACAATTATGTAAAGAAGTATTACATTGAAGGATTCGGACTGGATCCAAAAAATGCACTGCTGATTAATTCTGATGAGATTCCCCTGGCCGGAGGAAAACATTTTTCTGAGATCTTTCCCGATAGCAAGGTCGATCTTTCATTAAGGTATTGTGAACCAAAAAGACAAGTAGAGAAATTGCAACAGGAATCTATTTTCCTTATCGATGATTGGTGTACCGGGTATGAGCAGCAGATAAGGGACAAGGGGGGTATCGGCTTTTTCCTTGGAGGCATTGGCCCGGACGGACACATAGCCTTTAATGTAAGGGGATCGGATCATTACTCTACTACCAGGCTGACCGAAACTAATTTTGAAACCCAGGCAGTGGCTGCCGGAGACCTGGGAGGGATCGAAATATCCAGGAACAGGCTGGTGATCACCATCGGACTGGATACCATTACCTACAACCCGGATGCTGTGGCACTTATTTTCGCAGCCGGGGAAGCCAAAGCTACCGTGGTAAAGGATGCCCTTGAGAACAGAGCATCTGTACTCTATCCGGCAAGTGTGCTGACTAAGCTCGAACATGCCCGTTTTTATCTGACCACCGGTGCAGCAACAAGCCTTCAGTCTTCAGTAGATGCCTTCTACAAAGAGGGGGAGTGGACACAGGCGAAAACAAACAGGGCTGTGATCGACCTCTGTTCAAGACTCGATAAATATGGTCATCACCTCACCATGAGCGATCTGAAGGGGGACAGGCATTGTAAAATGATTCCAGGCCTGAATGAGAAGACAGTTCTTGAGGTCATCATCTCCATCAAAGAAAAATTTGATAAGGGGATGGTTGAAGAGAAGAACCAGATCTATTACCATACCGGTCCGCATCACGATGACATTATGCTGGGGATCAATCCACACATCCACAGACTTTTGCGGGACGAGACCAACACCAACTATTTTTCGGTGCTTACCTCCGGATTTACTGCTGTAACAAACGATTTTGTGATCAAGGCGCTGGAAGATACCAAGCATTTCCTTGACAAGGGTATGATGATGATGACCGGTTATCCCGATTTTTTTGAATCTGGTTATAAGTTCAAGCGAGACAAGGATGTAAACCACTACCTGCTGAAGGTCGCTTCAGGAGAGGAATATGAACTTCGAAGGGCGCTGGCACACAGGATTGTCCGAGACTTGGTTGGTCTTTACAGTGTAAAAAATATCAATCAGCTTCGCGATGAGATCAATAACATTATCCATATCCTGATGAAGAGTTATGATGGTGAGGTCAACCAGCCCGATATCCAGAAGCTGAAGGGGATGATCCGCGAGTTTGAGGAGGAGCTGGTCTGGGCCTATTTTGGTATGGAGACCAAAAATGTTCACCACCTAAGGCTGGGCTTTTACACGGGCGATGTTTTTACCGAACAGCCTAAACTTGACCGGGATGTGGAGCCTATTCTGAATGAACTGAGGGAGATCAAACCCACCGTGGTGAGCCTGGCATTTGACCCGGAGGGCAGTGGTCCTGATACACACTACAAGGTGTTGCAGGTGATCGCTGAAGCCCTCAGGTTGTGGAACGAGGAGGAGGACCTTTCCAATCTGAGGGTCTGGGGGTACAGGAATGTGTGGTACCGTTTCCACCCGGCTGAGGCAAACATCATTGCCCCTGTCTCATTGAATGCCATGGGTGTAATGGACAATGCCTTTACCAACAGCTACCTGAGCCAGGTGGATGCCTCTTTCCCCAGTTACCAGCATGATGGCAAATTCAGTGATCTGACCAAACGAATCTGGGTTGAGCAGCTGAAACAGATCCAGTTGCTGGTGGGCAAAGACACCTTTTATCAGAGTGTGAGTCCCCGGATACGGACCACCCACGGACTTCTCTATTTTAAGGAGATGAAACTGGAGGAATTCCTTACCACTGCACGTGAGCTGGAGAAATCCATGGAGGGGGTTGTACTCTAATTGTTTTTACGGTATACCCAA
>JAOZUK010000253.1 GCA_029938715.1 Bacteroidales bacterium
TTTAGGATTCACATTCGGAAATGAGCATTCTACTGATCATCGGCACTTTTGAGGCGTTATTCCTGACCGTCCTGGTTGTGGCAATGAAAAACAAAACTACATCAGACCTTTTCCTGGGACTCATTTTTTTTGTTGACGCCCTCAGCATAGGATTCGCATACCTCCAGTACTATAATATACAGAACAGTTTTCCAATGCCCTGGGCCTTGAATATAGGATTTGTTTTTATGTATCTGCATGGACCAGCCCTTTGGTTTTATATCAGTTCACAATCTGCAAAGGGTTTCCGCTTCAGACCATATTATTTGATTCATTTCCTTCCTTTTATTGTTTTTTTTACCATACAATTCTTCATATTTGCTACCCTTGAAACCCCGGAAAAGATCCAAATTATCTTATCTGAGTCTTTCAAAGAAACCAATTTCTATAAAACAGCGGTTCTGTGCATAGGAACTTCAACAATCAGCTACTACTTATGGGGGCTCAGACAACTCAGGGAACACCGCAAACAATTAAGAAATCACTTTTCCAGAATTGACGACAAGGATTTGAACTGGCTCAGAATTCTGATTATCGCCTCGTTAATTACCTATGGTATCAATCACCTGGGTTTTAACCTTGACCTGATCTTTAAGTATGCTTCCTTTAATGTCCTGATGATGTTAAGCTATGGATTTGCATCAATATATATACTGGTTATGGGATTCTTTGGCCTCAGGCAGGGAAACATTTTCATACGCCCGGATGAAAGAATAACTGGATTGAAACATGAAAAACGCAGATCTGACAAGCAGGAGGTAAGTAAGGGTGCTGAAGACAAATTTGTTGAAAGCTTGTTTGAGCATATGTCTTCGAGGCAACCTCACCTCGATCCCGAAATCACACTTTCCAGCCTGGCCTCACAGTTAGGAGTACAGTCAGATTATCTATCCACCATTCTTAATGGGAGTCTGAATATAAATTTCTTTGACTTTATAAACAGCTACCGTATCGAAGAATTTAAAACCCAAGCATTGGAAGACAGAAACAGTCATCTTTCAATTATTGGTATTGCCTATGATTGCGGTTTCAACTCAAAAGCCGCATTTTACAGAGCTTTTCATAAAATGGAGAAAGTCTCACCCGGAGACTATATCGCTGGTCTCAGGAGAAAGTGAGACCTCTTTAAAAGGAAAGTGATACTCCTATAGGGTTTACTGAGACCCCTCGTTTTCAATTATTCCTGAGTTTTGCTGAAAAGAAACAGCAAATTGAAAATGATTCCAGAAGAGATATATGAAAGAATTATAAGATATGCCGTGAAAGCTCCCTCTCAGCTTAACACTCAGCCCTGGCATTTTGAAGTTGAATCGGGAGTGATTCATCTACTTCCCGATTTTTCCAGGTCGCTTCCTGTATCTGACCCCTACAATACCAATCTGTATATAAGTATGGGTTGTGTTCTTGAAAACCTGGAGCTTGCCTCCCGGCACCTGGGATATAAGGCAGATCATGAGATCGTCATTTTACCGAATTACAGTATGGTAAAGATCAAGATTAGAGAAGGAATTGTCCCGGATCATTCCCGTCTATTTGAACATATCCGTTCTCGCCAAGTGGTTGAAACAAAATTCATGAATTCATCCATTGATGAAATCCTCATTGAAAGATACGCTGATGAATCAAAGCAAAAAGGGATATCGATCTACCCCTTGCTACAAAAGGATAAATACGAGAAAATTACGGCATTGATTCTAAAAGGAATCCAATTTATGAACATCCAGCAAGCCTATGCAGAAGAAGTTATTCCCTGGATAAGATTCAGTGAGAAACAGGCAATGCAAAAAGGAGATGGCATTCGAGCTGCATCCCTGGATTTACCCTTCTCAAACACCTTTCTTAGCAGATTACTCATAAAACGTCAATTGAGCACAAAAAATGAAGTAAGACGGTGGAAAAACCTAATAGAACACTCCTCAGGTTTGGTCCTTTTTACAGCCAAAGAGAATGAACCTGACCAATGGATTCGTCTTGGCACCTCACTACAACGCTTCGTTCTGAACCTTACCCGCTCTGGGATAAGCTACTCTCACATTCCTTACCCCCTGGAGTATATTCTAATGCAAAAAAAGCTTGCAGGACTCTGTGGAATCAATGAAAATTTCCCCTTGCAATTGATAAGGATCGGGAGGGGCAAACCTGTACCCTACTCTTTTAGAAGAAATATCAAACACAATGTATATATAAACCTATAGCACAACAAAATCACGATGAAAACTTATAACTATATCTCTCCATTCTTCTGGCGCACCATGCGGCGAGAAGGTGTTTTAATTCTTTTGCTGCTTATCATGCTTGGTGGAACGAGCTGCCAGGAAGAGGATTTGATCGTCCAGAGTCTCTATGACGTATCTGGAGCAAGACTGATCTACGAAGATAGCCAGGCTAGCAAATTTATCAATGTAGTGGCTGTTAGTATGCAAGTGTCGTACGATAAGGACGAAAATATTGATCAGCTTAAACGTCTATGCAGCAGAGCTGTAAATGAACATCCGGATACTGAATTGATCCTCTTTGGAGAGAGCATTCTTGGCTGGTATATTGACGAGGATGAACCTGAAAATTACCAGGAATTGATTGCTGAGCCTATTCCAGGTCCAGCGGTCGATGAAATAGCTCTTGTAGCTGACTCACTCAACATCTATCTTGCCTTTGGCCTCACAGAAAAAAGAAACGATACGCTCTTTAATTCGCAGATCTTACTCAATCCAAATGGTGAGGTTGAAGCGGTGCACCGAAAGATCAACCTGACCCAAGATGACCTCTCCAATGGAATCATAGCAGGCCCAAAAACAGAAGATAATGTAACACTTGTCACAATTAACGGAATTAGAACCGGATTGATTGTTTGTGCTGATGTAAGTGGATATTGGCTTACCAAACAACTAGTCAACAAAAACGTGGAGTTGATCCTCCACAGTCTGGCTTCTGAAGTTCCTGAATTTGTATTTGACCCTGTAGCCAGGCAATTCAATGCCTGGGAAGTATTTGCCAATCGTTTTGGATCTGAAGGCAAAAGAAATTATAGTGGTCTGACTTACATCGCAGATCCATCAGGATCCATCCGATCAGGAGCAAGCAAATCAGCTATATATATGTATCACCGGATTGCAGTCCGCTAACAAACAGAACAATGAAAACGAAATTGATATTGATCGCAATAGCACTAGGCTATATTAGCCAGGTAGCCGCTCAGGATACCAAGAGATTCTATGTGGGAACCAACCCGCTTTCATACGGACTTACCTTACCTCTTCAAGAAGACATTAAAAGATATGCACCTGTTTTGGCGGGAAATGAATATGGATTCTCTCTGGCTGGTGCTTGCTACTTCCATCCGCAAATTGCTATGGAAACCAGGGTAGCCATGGGTTCATTGCATCAAGTAGCTTCTGTCAATCAGCTTCATGCGGGAATAATTGTTCATCCCTTTCTTAAAAATAAAGGCTCAGAATTGGTTCGCATATATGGAGGAGCATTTGCCAAGGTGTGGGACTACCACAACCGGCTCACAGACATCCATTTTTACAATCTGTCTCCCTACGCAGTGATTGGTTACCACTGCAATTTCAACAATTGGATGGTCGATTTGCGGATGAACCAAACTTTAGCCATTGTCTCATGGACAAACCTGGAAAATACCAAACAAGGCGCTTCTGCCTTCTTTTCACCATGGCCAGAACTCATAAAAATACTACCCACTTTTACCTGTACCATTGGATACAGACTTGGAGAGAGGTATTCAAAATAATTCAAGAAGCAACCTTAATACCATAGATAATGAGAAAAGCTATAATCACAATAATCCTTTTGGCCAGTTGGCCTCACTTAAAAGCCGGTACAACTTTCACATTTTCCGATAATTCGGGACATAAGGTATTGGGACGAATACAAATAAACTATAGCGACATGAGCAAAACACACTTCATTCAATCTCCAGTTGACCGTTACTTTAATTTGGTGCTGCCAGAGAATTATGCGCTAATAAAGGGAGTTAAGCTTACCCATAGTGGTTTTTTCAAATCCTCGCAGAAAGGTGAAAGAATGAAAATCAAAGGAGAACAGTATTTCAAAACCGAGATCCCGGAATTTCAATGGACCGGAAAAACTAAATTATTCAAGGCTAAGGATGCATATGTAATGGGAAGAGGTCAACTCAAAGTGAAATTACTGGGTATTATTCCTATTGTCAATGCCAAAGGCCCGCATGTTGACCAGGCGGAACTCCTTCGCTGGCTTGCAGAGAGCATCTGGTTCCCTACAAACTTACTACCCAGTGATCACCTTCACTGGTCAGCTGTTGACGCACATACGGCTAAACTAACATATAGCTACAATGATATGGACATCTTCTACATCGTGCGCTTTGATGAAAAAGGGCTTATCACAGAACTGGAAACAGAGCGCTATATGGCTAAAGGAAGAATGGAAAAATGGATTGGACAGGTATCTGATTATAAAGAATTCGATGGTATGCTTATCCCTTACCACATAAAAGCATTATGGAGACTGGAAGAGGGAGATTTTCAATACGTGGATTTCTATGTTGACACCCTCAAATATGAATACGAAAAATAACAATCATGAAAAAACTAAGTTTTCTATTCTTAGCAATTGCATTTTCAATATTGCTGCTGTCTGGATGTTCCAGCTCAGATCATGTTAAAAAAGCGAGACCTTCGATGAAAGTTTACCTGGGAGCTTCACATGGCGGTATTGTTGAAAATACCGACCTGAGTCTTATTGAAAATACTGAGCCCGATGCTTACACCGGGGCTACCAGTGTTGGAGTACAAGGAGGAATTCATTATGAATATCCCTTTAAAAAGCTCTCCCTGGAAACAGGGATAGATGCATTTATGAATAATCAGACCTTCACGTACTATGATGATTATGCCGGCTTTCATGGATCACGAGACTTGTTGGTCACACAGCTTAGAATACCCTTGCAAATGAACTTCAGATTTCTAAGAGAAAACCATGAAAATGGTATGGTTCAACTCAAATTAGGACTCTCCCCGGGATTTTGTTTTAATAGTGTAAATGACCAGGATGCATTGCTGCCATCCTATGAGAAAAATGTATTTACAGTTGGCCCAATAATAGGCATCGACTTTACCCCCCTGACATTTGAAAATGGCTCAGCACTGGGAGTCTCCCTGGAACTATCCAGATCCTTCCAGTCAGTTTACTCTGACTATTACCAACTTGGTGAAATGCCTGGGCTGAGCTACCTGAAATTTGGATTCGTATATCGACTTGGCAAATAACACTCTTGAAATGAAAAACAAAAAGCTTCTCCGAATAATGGGAATTGCCGCAACACTTTCGGCGCTTCTGATCTCTATAGCTGACTTCCTGTTGGAATATTCTCCGGAATATGGCGTTTCGAACCAAATTGTAGAACCAGAAT
>JAOZUK010000698.1 GCA_029938715.1 Bacteroidales bacterium
CCCATTATCTCAAAACCTTGCAGAAAACCTAGCTTGATTTAAAACAGGATGATTTTTACAGCGAAGCTTTCACTATTTTGAGCAATCTGCATCGTCTATTTGTTCTTGAATTTCAGCTTTTAGTTCTGGAGTTAATAGATCACAGCCATTGATATAATCCTGAGCTGCCTGCAAAAAAATCTCACATTTTTCAGAATTTGACAGATCATTTATATATGCAGTTAAAGCCTCAACATAAGCTTCTCCCAGCACAGCACAATGGTTCACGTCTGGCTCAGTGTCTTTATCTTTATCACAAGAAAATATTGAAATGCTCATTAAAATAAAAAAACTAAGCGTTAGAATGGAATAAATCTTTTTCATTGGATTAATTTTTGGTGGAAATGAGTAAAAATATGAGTAGTTTTTATTCTTTATATGGCAAGCTTGTGTAAGGGTTTAGTAAGTCTACGTCCATGTCAAATGTATACCCATCCTCCGACTCTTCTATCGTTTTGAAAAATCCATTGGCGATGCTCAGGGTCGCGTCTCTGGTTTCAGCGTCTGTCAACGGCGTTTCAACAGTTACATCATCACATACCGTTATTAAAACAGCGTATTGTGATAAGAGTACTGTTAATTCATAGGTGAAGGCAGCATCTCTGGTACCTAATACGTTTACATAGGTTTCCCCGGTGACAACAGCAGTACATTTAGTGCCAGCACTACCACTTCCGCTCACTTCAAGTGTTCCGTAACTTTCGATTGTGGCCGTGTTGTTACCGCTCGCTGTCATGGTAATAGGTACAACACCCATGGTATTGATCTCAATTCCACCCGACTCGATTATTAACCGTGAAGTAATCCTCAACATCGTACTGCAATCGATAAGCATCTTATCAAATCGTTCCTCAAGAAGGTCAATTGCATCACCCTCACACCCAAGAAGCCTTCTGCCTTTAACCATATCTGCAAGGGTAACCCCGTAATTCCTGTCGCACAAATCTGGGATGCACAGGTCAAGTACCAAACCGATGCCTACATTAACAACATCCGTACATATGGACTCCAAATCTTCTTCAAAGGTATTTTCCCCCTCTTCGAGATCATCATAATATTCACGCTGATTTCGCTGATTATATAGTGATATAAAACTACTTGCGATAGACTTGCAACCATACCAGATTGCCTTATGTATCCAACTGGGGCAAAAAAGCTGGCTGCCCATCCCCGCTGCTTTTAAACCACTTTCCCCCAAATTGTCCAATGAGGATACCAGCAGATCGATTTGTGCATTGAGCTGGGCAAGCGTCATTTTTCCTTCGGCGAAATCCCCAAAGAAAAGTGTAGAGGCCGACATGGATCTGTTATCATCCGAATAACTATGGTCACTCAAGGGGGGCAACCACTCTTCTGAACGCAAGCGAAACAGTGCCGATTTCTCAATTTCGCTTATGGGTGTAATGTATTCGATTGTAATAACAACGGGCTCATAGAGGTCGATATCGAGGGGCCTGATTTCAAAGGTCCTCAGTTGCCTCTCATCGATGGGCAAG
>JAOZUK010000699.1 GCA_029938715.1 Bacteroidales bacterium
GCAATCGTCCGATCCCGATATCGAGCAGACCGTCGTACATGGATTCGTCGGTGTCAAGTATGCCAAAGAAATCATCCGATACATAAGAGCGGGTGGGGGAGAGCGATTCTTCTGACTGGTAGGTAAGCAACAGGTTGGGATTGTTCACCTTCCCGGCACTTCCCCGGTTGTCAAAGGATCCATCGCCCAGCAAGAGCAGGTACCTGCAGTAGGAGGATTCTCCTGCAGAGCGATCGTAAAACATCTTCATAAAATTTCGAATGGCCGAAACATCGGGCACACCCGATGAAAATTCATTGAATACCTGCTGCTGAAGTACCACAGCTACCTCCATGCCATCGTTGATTGTCCTGTGTTCGGCCAGTCGCTGTGCCTGCTCAAGAAATAGTTCCGGGGTGAGGATCACCATATCGGGATGTTGCAATCCATGAAGGTTCTGGTTGGGTACAACACCCAGTCCCTCCCCTGAGAATCTAGGGGTATCAAAGTTATCCCCCCCGGGATCGAAGGCAATAAACTCCCTCTGAAGGCTGGTCTCCACTTTGAAGGAGGCCGTAGTTCCTGAAAGTGAGTAATCAATATATTGAGGTTGATCCGGATCAGTTACATCCCAGATCACCTTGCTGTTATCCATGTTGCCTACCCTGAATTCGCTGGTGGTACCCATGCCCACACTTCTTGAATCCCTGAAGGGCATCTGGTCTTCAAACAGGGTGAGTTCGCTCCGGCCGTTGAGGGTGATGTAGTTCAACCATCCCTCCGAATTGGAACCTGGTCTGTTGTAAACTATGGTGATGGTGAGGTTATCCGTTTGAGGGACATAGGTGAAAACATCCTCCGTCTCGTGGGCATAGATAGAGGTGTAGTGGCTCAAATCGGTTGCACGAATGGAGAGGGCTCCCACCTGGTCATGATTGGCCCTGACTGTAAATGTGGAACTGCTTCCTGAGCGGGCTGCAGCACGCACCCTGATCTTCACGGGCTCTCCCTCGATCCTTCCATGAACCACAAGGAGATAGTTCTCTTCCAGGTTCACATTGAAGTAATCTCCAAACCACTGCCTTCCGGAACTGATCAGGTTGTAGGTCTCGTCCTCCACATAGGTGCGATAATCGTAGGAGTTTACCACCAGGTTGGCAGTTTCGGCGGAGAGCGTTGCCTCCTCGAGTGCCTGGGTCGAACCCTGGCTGTCCGTGATAAAGTAATATCCTGTCCTTGAATAGGGGTGCAAGTTGTGCACAAAGGTGTTACTCTCTTCATCAAAAGACCATTCCACCGGTCCCAGGGCATAGAAAAGGATGTGATCGCCCGGACCAAACAGTCCGTCCCCACCTTTATATATATGAATAGGAACAGAGTTCAGATCGTCGGTATAACCTTTGGAAAAGTTTTCCGGAAGGAGCCTGGTACCCCGACCATACACCCTCACCGAGGCAGGATTCGAGAGACCGATCTCCTGTAGTTGCTCATAAGTGAGCTTATGCATTCCGTTAAAGTCTACTGCGATCTTATACCAGTTACCTGAAGCAAGAAC
>JAOZUK010000700.1 GCA_029938715.1 Bacteroidales bacterium
TAGTGCCTGCAAGAAAACTTTCAATTAATTGATTTGCAGCTATTTATTGTTGATAACTTGTTTGAATCTACCATGGTTTTCCCTTGGTATTTTTACCGAAAATGCAGATATTCAATGCATTAAGCAATTGAGATTCGCATATTTCTGGTAACCCATCAAACGAGGTTCAAAAATGAGAAAGAGATTCGATCAGCAATTTGTACTTGGACGACTACTTATTAATGAGACACCCATTACAACCGGCAAGCGAGGAGGCGCCCTTCCTAAATTAACCGCAGCCCTAAAAGAGATTTACATCACCCCTAAATGGAACGAGCGTGTTTTTGAGATACTGGAAGAAAAAATCTTGAAGGGCAAGAAGCAAACCGGACGTCCAGGGATGGATCTATGGCAGGTATTTGTATTGTCGCAGGTACGTTTGTGCCAGAATATCAGTTATGACGACCTTTACCACATTGCAAATTACGACAGTCTTATCCGTCAGCTCATGGGTGTTGAGAGTGGATTTGGTTACGAGAAGTATAAGTTTGAATATCAGAACATTTTTGACAATGTATCGCTTTTGGATGATGAGACCGTACGGAAGCTGAACCATGTTATCGTTGAGTTCGGGCATGAAGTATTTAAAAAAAAAGAGGTGGAAGCATTATGCTTAAAGACTGATAGTTTTGTGGTAGAGAGTAACGTGCATTTTCCAACGGATTACAACCTGATATGGGACAGTGCCCGTAAAAGTCTTGACATAGTAGACAAGTTTTTGGAGAAGTATTCCTGGATCCCGGATTGGAGGAAGAAAGCTGAGTGGTACCGCCAGCTGAAAAACTTGATGAGGGCCGTTGGCAAAGCCTCATCATCGGGAGGGAAAGGTAAAGAAGAAAGGATAAAGCGGGCAGCAAAGCATTATTTGACAAAAGCGCGGGCACTACAGGAAAAACTGTTGGACTCAAGATTTCCTATGATAGATGAGATGGATGCATTGCTTATTACTATTCTGATTCGGTATATGGATTTTCTGGACAAGTTTATTGATCAACTTGACCGAAGGGTATTACAAGGGGAGAAAATCCCTCATGAGGAAAAGGTGTTCTCCATCTTTGAGGAATATACCGAATGGATCAACAAAGGGAAATCACACCCCAATGTAGAGTTGGGAAAGATGCTGGTCATTACTACCGATCAGTACAACCTGATTGTTGACTATCGGATCATGGAACATCAATCTGACTCAGAGATGGTCAGGCCTATAGCAGAGGAGCTTACCTCACAGTACAATATCCTAAGCTGGAGTTTTGACAAAGGATACTGGCACAAGGATAATAAGGCGCTGTTGGAAGAGCATGTTGAGAAAGTAGTCATTCCCAAGAAGGGCAAGCGCAACAAGCAGGAACAAGAGGAAGAAAGCCAGCGGCAGTTCAAGTTGCTGAGAAACAAACACAGTGCAGTGGAATCAAATATCAATGAGCTAGAACACAGGGGACTGGACCGGTGTCCGGACCGTGGGCATGGTCATTTCAAACGCTATGTTGGCCTGG
>JAOZUK010000701.1 GCA_029938715.1 Bacteroidales bacterium
CACCGGATACTCTTAAGAAATTTCGTCGGGAAAAATGCATGGTGTAATATTTTAAGATTGGTTGTATAGAGTCAAAATAGGGAAATTTTACTACACAACACCCAATTCTTACCCAAATTCTGATCAATCGGGCTCATTGGTTGTTATTTTATATGTACTTTCAGTTTGCCAATTTTTGGCTTGATTTATTGCTTACTATAAACTTCATATATGAAACTTACGAAGAAACTATTTTCCACCCTTTTCATTGCTTCTGTCTGTGCCATTTCATTTGCCCAGGTCGACCCATTGCAACCTGTCCCTAACGACGAAACTGTACGATACGGTGTTCTTGAGAATGGCATGACTTACTATATCAAATCCAATCAGGAGCCAAAGGAACGTGCGTCATTATATATTATTCAAAATGTGGGTGCACTGCTTGAGGAGGACCACCAGAACGGACTGGCTCACTTCCTTGAGCATATGGCCTTTAATGGTACCAAACACTTCCCCGACAAAGGGATTATTGATTTCCTTGAAAGACATGGTGTGGCATTCGGTGAAAATATCAATGCATATACCAGTCAGAACCAGACGGTTTATAACCTTTCCGATGTTCCGGTTAATAAACCTGGAATTATGGATTCATGCCTGCTCATCCTTAATGACTGGTCCAATTATCTGTTATTGACCGAGGAGGAGATCGACTCGGAACGGGGTGTGATTAAGGAAGAGTGGCGCACCAGGCGTACGGCTCAGTTCAGAATGTACAAGGCTTCTATGCCCTATCTCTATCCCAATTCAAAATTTGCAGAAAGAGATGTGATAGGCGACTTTGAAGTTTTGGATAATTTTGAATACCAGGCGCTGCGGGATTTTTATCATAAATGGTACCGCACCGACCTGCAGGCCATTGCCATGGCAGGCGATTTTAATGCAGAGGAGATGGAGAAGAAAGTAATAGACCTTTTTTCACAGATACCACCCGTTGAAAATGCTTCTGAACGACCCTTCTTTGAAATTCCGGATCACAATGAGCCGGTATACGGTTTGGTGACCGATAAAGAAGCTGCCCAAACCCTTATCAGGTATATGATTCGTCATCGGAAAAGTGAGGAAGGACCTGAAACAATTATGGATTACCGGGAGAAGTATATACATCAGCTTTTCAATGCCATGATTGGGCAGAGACTTGAAGAACTGGTACAAAAGGGAGATCCTCCTTTTGTGGTTGGGGTGATCAACTACGGGGAATTCGAAAGAGGTTATGAAGCATTAAGTGCCATAGTAATGCCAAAACCCAACCAGGAAGAGCTTGGGTTCTCAGCCCTCATGACTGAACTGGAACGCATAAAAAGACATGGGTTTGTTCAGGGTGAACTGGATCGGGCCAAAGCCGAGATTATGACCCGGTGGGAAAAGCATTATAAGGAGCGTGATAAGATCAGTAATGATGAATATGTGAATGATTATGTAAATCATTATCTGGATGGAGATGCCTATGTTTCGGCAGAGAATGGTTATATGTATGTTCAGGGAATTCTGCCC
>JAOZUK010000254.1 GCA_029938715.1 Bacteroidales bacterium
TGAACCGTGCTGTGATGACCAACTATTTCAATGCGCTGGACAATCCCCAGTTTGAGCAGGAAAAAAAGCGCTGGTTGTTTATCGAGAAGGAGATTGTGGATGAGAAAATGAACGAGAAGTATTTCAGCATGGTTAAAAAAGGCATGCAGCCCTCATCACTTGATCTGAAAGATCATATAACAGAGACAGGCAAGAGCACCGATTTCGCCTACATCTCCAAACCATTTTCTGAGGTAACCGATGAGGAGATCACCTTTACCGAATCGGATGTAAAGGCCTATTATAAACTTCACCAGCAGAATTATAAGCAGGATGCCTCAAGAACATTTCAGTATGTGGTTTTTGAAGTGGTCGCCAGTGAACAAGATATTGAAAATGCCAGGTACCATTCATCGCAGACAAAAGTTGAATTTTCCAGGGTGGAAGCTGATGAAATTCCCAGATATGTCAATGGAACTTCCGATGAGCCTTTCGATACCAGATTTTATACCTATGAGGATCTTTCCCAAATCATCAAGGATTCGGTATACAATGCCTCAGAGGAATTCATATTAGGGCCATATGAGGAGAATGATTCCTACAAACTGGCTCGTGCCTACAATGCTCAAATGCGACCCGATTCAGTGAGGGCAAGGCATATTCTGCTCTCGCTGCAGGCATATGGAGGAAACAGGCAGATGATGAACCACCTGGCTGATAGCCTGAAAGGGGTCATTGAAAACGGAGGAAATTTTAACCAGTTAGCACTGGAATATTCGGCAGACGAGGGCAATCGCGCCATTGGGGGTGACCTGGGATGGTTTAAAGAAGGAAATATGGTGACCGCTTTCAATGATGCCTGCTTTGAAAACGGTACAGGAGATGTGGTAACGGCTGAAACACAATTCGGTACCCACGTTATTAAAATTGAGAGCCAGAGTCGTGAAGTACGTAAAATTCAGGTTGCCGCCATTGTGCGGAATATATTTGCCAGCGACGAAACCAACCAGGACTACTATAACCGTGCTGTCAAGTTCAGAGGCAAAGCCACCGACCTGGAAAAGTTCACAGAACAGGCCCGTGAATTTGGTCTGGATCCCAGATTCGCACCCAACATTACCAGAGATCAACAAACCATCCCTGGTCTTGATGATCCAATTCAAATTACCAAATGGGCCTATGGTGCTGATCTAAACAGTGTGAGCAACATATTCAGTCAGAGCGATGACAAATATATCATTGCAGTGCTCACAGAAGCAAGGGAAGAAGGTTATGCCAACCTGGATAATGTTCGCGCAGAGATTACTCTGGCAGTTAAGAAGAAGAAGAAGGCTGAGAAGCTGGTGAGTATATTAAATGAACAGCTTGCAGGTGTAACTGATCTGACCCAGTTTGGTATCAACAACAATCAAAATGTGGGCGAAGCCACCCAGGTAAAGTTTGCCAATACCTACGTTTCAGGCATTGGACTCGAACCCTACATTGTTGGAGCATCCATGTACCTTCCCATGGACCAGGTTTCACAGCCCATGATCGGAGAGAGTGGTGTATTTGTAATATCAGTGACCAATCGTGCCGAGCCAACTACCCCCCAGGAAGATGAGAATGCAGTCAGATCAAGGCTCAGATACAGCATCGAATCCAGGAGTAATTTTGAAGCTTATAATGCACTGCTGGATGCAGCCAATGTTCAGGACAATAGACTGGACATGTTCTACAACTAGCTGCAGGTTATCGTTTTCTCGCTGCACCCAGCTTCGCTGGCTAAGGCTTCGAAACCCGATAACCTTCCGCAGAACAAAAATTTATTAATAGATAGGGCGCCCATGCGGGCGCCCTTCTTTTTTATACAAATCATGTGGGAAAAATCCTTTCGGAATGCCTAAATTAGGTGCCTATAATTTGTTGTGAAGCAACGAATTTAAGCACCGTTTTGGGTATTCCGGAAAGGACTTGTTAATCCACATTGTCATGCAGATAGCTGTTATCTGACCGCAACTTTGGACCGCCCTCCCCGTCACTTCCCTCATCGGTGAGGCGATAGCGTGAAACTTCCTGGTCCTCGGAATGCTTCTTCTGTTCTATGGGAATCTTCTTGCGTACATAAGCGGGAATATTTTCCATCTCCTCAATCTCATCATCTTCCCGGCTACTCAGGTATCCCCGCTCCCTCAACTTCTCATGGGTTTCCCGAAGGTTCTTTACCCTTTCTGCCATTTTCTTCTCCTTATCTTCAGGATCGACCTCCTCGGACTGATCCATCAGTATATACTCTTCTGCATCTTCCTTATTCTTCACACCGAACTCCAATGAAGACTGCGAAGAGATCACATTGGAACCAGATTCTTTAATCCCCTGGTCATGCCCCGTATCACGAAGAGGCACAAAATGTTTCTGCTTCTTGCCCACATAAAGTTCAGGAATGCTATTCATCCTGAATCCGGTGGCAATGATGGTCACACTGATCTGCTCGCCCAGTGCATCGTCTTTGCCCATTCCCCAGATCAAAGTGGTATCACGCGAAGATGCACTTACTACATAGTCGGTGATTTCGGAGATTTCATCCATGGTGATCTCTTCCGATCCTGAGGTTATATTCAACAGTACACTCCTGGCTCCGGCGATGTCGTTATTGTTAAGCAAGGGAGAGGTGAGCGCTTCAGCTATGGCCTCCTGGGCACGGTTCTCTCCTGTAGCGGTGGCCGAACCCATAATAGCCACTCCACTGTTATTCATCACAGTCTGAACATCTGCGAAGTCCACGTTTATATAGCCGTGTACTGTGATAATCTCTGCAATGCCTTTGGCTGCTATGGCCAGTACATCGTCGGCCTTTTCAAATGCGTTGCTCACCTTCAGATTTCCGTAGATCTCCCGAAGCTTTTCATTGTTAATCACCAGCAGGGAGTCCACATGATCCTTCAGCTCATTAATTCCCTCTATGGCCTGGTTAATGCGGTCCGGACCTTCAAAACGGAAAGGAATGGTGACTATGGCAACAGTCAGTATTCCCATCTCCTTGGCAGTACTTGCAATTACCGGAGCCGCACCTGTTCCGGTACCTCCCCCCATACCGGCAGTAATAAAGACCATATTGGTATTGCTGGATAATACGTCTTTGATCCGGTCTATGCTCTCTGTGGCCGCTTCCCTACCAATATCAGCTTTACTTCCTGCACCCCGGCCTTCAGTAAGTCTGTCGCCAAGCTGAAGCTTCACAGAAACAGGGCTGTTATGAAGTGCCTGAGCATCTGTATTGCATACCACAAAGTTCACATCCTTGATGCCTTTCTTATACATGTGGTTCACTGCATTGCTTCCACCTCCTCCAACTCCAATCACTTTGATTAAGGATGACCGCTCTGGCGGCAGATCAAAATTCATTAAATCTTCCATGGTTCCTTATTTTTCTACATTTTCACATCAGTCTCATCAAAAATATCGCTCAGGGTATTCTTCAGGCTCTCCAGAATTTTGCCCTTCCTTAGGCTTTTCTTAACCTTTTTCTCCTCTTCCTGCACAGGTACAAACTGATCCTCTACCTCTACAGCTGACTTGATAACCATCTCCTCCTCTTTTTCTTCATAATACTCGAGCCCTTTTATCAGTAGGCCCACAGAGGTGGAAAACATGGGCTGGTTGATCTCTTGGATGGAATCGGCAGCCATTTTATCGCCCGGAAAACCAATGCGTACATCCATGCCTGTTTTAAATTTCACCAGCTGGTTGAGATGTTTTAACATGGATCCGCCTCCTGTTAATACGATCCCGGCACTGAGCTTATCCATATAACCTGAATTCTCAATTTCAAAGGTTACCGCATCAATAATCTCCTCCATACGGGACTGTATAATATAAGCCAGGCTCCTGAAGCTAATCTCTTTAGGATCTCTTCCTGAAATTCCCGGGATGGTTACGACCTTATCCTCCTGGGCCAGGTCACCAAGCGCCGATCCAAATTGGAGCTTCAGGGACTCGGCCTGCCTTTGGAGTATGGCACAACCCTCCTTAATATCCCTTGTAATCACATTACCTCCAAACGGAATCACTGCTGTATGCCGGATCACGTCGTCATAGTATACTGCCACATCGGTGGTACCTCCCCCAATATCCACCAGTGCAACACCCGCCTCTTTCTCATCTTCGGTAAGTACGGCTGCACTGGAAGCCAGAGGTTCCAGCACCAGTTGTTTTACATCCAGGCCCACCCGGTTAATGCATTTCTCAATGTTCCTGGCCGATGAAATCTGGCCAATCACAATATGAAAATTGGCTTCCAGACGTTTCCCGAATACGCCTATGGGATTTTTCACACCTGTTTCATTATCAACGATGTAGCTCTGGGGGAGTACATGAATGATCTCCTCTCCCACATCCACAGGGATTTTATACATATCGTCGATCAGGTGCTGTACATCCTCCTTTGTAATTTCATCGTCGTAGGTATCTCTGTTAATATACCCCCTGTTCCGTACCGATTTGATGTGTTGTCCTGCGATCCCCACGAATACCTCATTGAAATTAATTCCAGATTGCTCTACTGCTTCGGAGGTTGTGGTCTGGATCGCATTTACGGTCTCCTCGATATTCAGGACGACCCCTCGTTTGACACCCTTGGACGGGGTCTGACTGATTCCCAGGACTTCCAGCTTGCCCAGGTCATTCAACCGTCCTACCAGGCTTACGATTTTGGTCGTGCCGATATCCACCGCAGCTACGATTTTTTCATTTGTTGCCATAGTCTTAACGTTTAGTACATATAACTTGATTTGTATATTTTAAATTGATGGTCCCGTAATTATTCCATCCATACCTGGATAGTCCTTGCTTGTAAAGCAGTTCAAGATTCCTCAGTTTTATCTCCCACTTCTCAAAACCTCCCATCAGAATGTGATGAGCCCCCACCCTGGGAATCAATTCATATTCACCGGCCTTGTTTACATATATCTGAACAATTTGCTCTTTCCATAAGGGGTGTTCAGAGAGATAACTGCAGAAAATGAAAATCTCTCCAAGCTGGACATTCGCTTCCCTGTCTCTTTCCGGGAAAGGAATATTTCCTGATGCAAGCAGGATCAATGGGGTATACTGCTCCGATAGTGGTAACATTTTTCCTTCTGTATCGAGATAGAATCCCCTCTTTCCCTCGGGCATGATCCTCACAAGAGGAACCCTCTGCTCCACATTAACCTCGAGTCTTCCCGATATGTCGGTACTAACCTCGGCATTTCTGATGTAGGAATTTTTCTCCAGAGTGGTTTCCAGCTGCCTGGTGTTTATTTCATCTATTGGATACCCCTGTATCTGAAAATCACCCTCTTCAAGAATGTTTCGTATATCGGCTCGGGTAACAAAACGATGAAGAATAGTATCGGACAGAATCACATCCATGCGATTGCATAGCACCTGGTTCGATTCCGA
>JAOZUK010000702.1 GCA_029938715.1 Bacteroidales bacterium
TTCAAATATTTCAAGTGACACAACTGTTAAATATCTTCTGGATACATACCCCCAGATTTTGCAAATGTTTATGAATATGAAACTTCGATGTGTGGGATGTCCTGCAGAAGGTTTTCATACCTTGGCGGAAGTTGCCCATGAGTATAAGCTTGACATAACCTATCTAATAGACAGCATAAATAAAGCTATACAAGATGATACTTCATCAGGCTGATTGCTGTTATGGATAAAGAGAAACAGTGTAGGCAAAAAAAACTCTATCAAATTTAATGACACCCATGGAGGTGAAAAATGCTGCCACGAAAAATAAAAAAGAATATTTACTGGATGGGTTCTGTGGATTGGGACAGTCGTCTCTTTGACTCGCTTGTCCCTCTTCCCGATGGAACAAGCTATAACGCATATTTAATTGAAGGAAGTGAGAAGACCGTTTTGCTGGATACGGATGAGCCCCATATGGCCAAGGAATTTATGGCACAGCTCGAAGGGGTTTCTAAAATTGATTACATCGTCTCCCAGCACGCAGAACAGGACCATTCCGGTATCATTTCACAGGTTCTTGAAAAATACCCTGAGGCCAAAGTCGTTTGTACCCCTAAAGCAAAGGGAATGCTCATCGATCTTTTAAAGATACCAGAAGAATTTTTCATAACTGTCGAAGATGGGGAGAGACTTGCTCTCGGTGACAAAACTTTGAAATTTATCTATACGCCCTGGGTTCACTGGCCAGAGACCATGGTGAGTTATCTTGAAGAGGACAAGATTCTGTTCAGCTGTGATTTTTTCGGCTCACATATTGCCACAAGTGATCTTTTTGTCACAGACGAGGGGCGTGTTTATGAGGCGGCTAAACGCTATTTTGCAGAGATCATGATGCCGTTTAGGAAGGTGATTCAAAAGAATCTGGAAAAACTGGCTCCCTACGATATAGAAATGATCGCCCCCGGCCATGGACAAATATTTCCACGTCCGAAGTTCATCATCGATGCCTATCACGAATGGACTATGGGAACACCTCAAAATATGGTGGTCTTACCCCACGTATCTATGCACGAAAGCACCCAACGGATGGTTGACCATTTGGTTGCCGCTTTAGTGGAAAGAGGTGTACGAGTCCAACCGTTTAACCTTGCCGTAACTGATATCGGTAAACTGGCCATGTCACTGATTGATGCAGCAACCATCGTTGTTGCCACACCCACAGTTCTGGCTGGACCGCATCCCTATGCTGCCTATGCCACATTTTTAGCCAATGCCCTGCGACCCAACGCAAAATTCCTGTCCATTATCGGTTCCTATGGCTGGGGTGGAAAGACAGTGGAGATGCTAGCCGGGATGATCCCCAACCTCAAGGTTGAAATTATTGATCCCGTTCTCTGTAAAGGTGTGCCTAGGGAGGATACCTTAAGTGCCCTGAATGATCTGGCGGATACGATTGTAAAAAAACACAAAGAGAATGGTTTTATATAAAAAATACGACAGTAGCAACAATCTGAACATTGGTCCAAATTCAGCAGGGATTTT
>JAOZUK010000703.1 GCA_029938715.1 Bacteroidales bacterium
TTTTTACATGGAACACAAAAAACGGTTCTGCGAATAAGTAAAGATTACGATGGAAGATATACTGCTCGTGGTGTTTTCCTATGGAATAGCAGCTATCAATCGGAATGGAACCTGGTGGATCTGGAATATGATCATATGACTGATTCTATAATAATAAATGACACGGATGGGGATAGCTATAAAGGTATGGTGGATTGTAAGAATATGAAAATCACCGGAGCAGTGCATTTAAGAAATAATATTCAAGATACCCTGGATTTTATTCCAGCCGAAAAGGATCTTGAAGCGGAATTGTTCTATCCACGAAAACCGGATAAGAATGGTGAGATCATCTATACCTATAAAGTGCCCGAACATCTTGACGACGGACTGGAAACGGCTTCAATCTCTAATAGTGATCTTGACTCAGCTTCGATCATAGCTTTGGTTAATGATATAATCAATCAGGAATACGGGCGTATGGAATCTCTGCTGGTGCTGAAGGATAATAAGCTTATTGTTGAAGAATATTTTTATTCCTACGACCGTGGACGTCTACATCACATTCATTCGTGTACAAAAAGCATTACTTCTTTACTTCTGGGGATCGCATTAGAACAGCACGAAGAGATACAGGTCGATCAACCCTTATTTAGTTTTTTCCCGGAATATGCTTCCCTCGAAACAAAAGAAAAGCAGCAGATTACATTGGAACACGCTTTAACCATGACAGCAGGATTTCGGTGGAATGAATTTCCGAAAGAGATGTATGAAACTGATGACTGGTTTCAATACATCCTTAGCAGGCCAATGAATTCCATTCCCGGTGACGTGTTCCATTATAACAGTGGTTGCACTATTCTGCTGGGTGGTGTAATTTCTCTCCTTGTAGGAAAGAATGCAGATTTATATGCCGAGGAAGTCCTCTTTGGACCTCTGGGAATTTCTGAATATATCTGGGAAACTCATCGCAATGGGACACCCCAATGTGGGGGAGGCCTGCAGATGCTTCCAAGGGATATGGCAAAGATTGGACTTCTGCTTCTTAATGATGGCAGGTGGAACAACAAACAGATTGTTTCAAAAGAGTGGATCCTTCAGTCCACGAAGCCTCGTGTGCCGGAAAGTGAATTCCTCGACTATGGATACCAGTGGTGGCATCGATCAAAAAATAATAAGAAATGGTGGGAGGAACCTCAAACAGTCTCAGAAGAGGAGCATGATATGAGTTTAGCACTGGGCTGGGGGGGGCAGTATATCATAGTTGTCAAAGATCTGAACCTGGTCGTAATCACAACGGCATCTGACTATAAGAATGACAAAGCTAATAGTAAAATCCCAATGGTAATTGAAGAAATTATTCCAAAGTAAACATATGAATGGAAAAGAAAGAATACTAACAGCACTTGAGGTGAGAGAGCCGGATCGCGTCCCCTTGTATATCCACGGTATCAATGAGGCGCCTATTATCGGAATTGGAAAACATCTCACTGATGGTCTTCCTGAACCCCAGGATTTCAGACTTATGAATGACAGGGATAAAT
>JAOZUK010000704.1 GCA_029938715.1 Bacteroidales bacterium
CCGGGGCTTGAATTTCCTGGACTTAGCGGACGGGATCTCCTGATGGATAACCTTGATTTCATGCTGCGGTTCTGGAAGCGGGAAGGGTATTTTGGATAAGATATAGGATTGATAATACACAAGATAAGTCTTATGAAACGAATAGGTAATGACGATCCACTTAAAAGCATGCTTAAAGCTGCGACCAGGGCAGACCTGATTGCATTGCTCCTTGAGATAGCAGGAGAAAATCTGACTATCCGCAGACACTGCATAGATTATCTGAAAGGAACAGTAAAGATAGATCTATCTACACATCGTTCCGCTGAATCTTCTGCTGCGCTGACCTTATGGTACGAAGTCGAACCGAAGCTATCCGAGCTTGATGAATATGGAGGAGCTGATTATGATACAATAGATGCAGTCGATGAAGTCCTTCATCAACTTATGGAAGTCCTTGAAGAATTGACCCTGGATGAGGAAGACAGAGAGGACCTGTTAGATGAGGTTATTTCTTATATCAAAAGTGGTAATGCGGGAATGGATGACAATTTATACGATATTGCGTATGCCACGTGTAAAAATGATGGAGATCTGAGAGAGCTGGCGAAGCGTTTTGAAAACCTTGATCAACACTGGCCCTTAGAACATGCAAGACAGATATACAGGAAGATCGGGGATCGCAAGCAATACCTAGAGCTCCGGAATAAGCGCTTACACTACGGCATGGATTATTATGACCTGGTTGCTTTTTATTGGGAGAACGGAGAGAAAATAAAGGCGGTAGAAACTGCCAGGAAAGGGATGGAACTCGCTGAGGGCAGGATGGATGAACTCAGAATGTTCCTGGCTGACAGGGCCAAAGAGGATGGAGACAGGGAAGCTTATCTGGAATATATCTTTGCTCAGAGAACGGATTATCTTACCTTATCATCCTACAAAGAACTTGAAAAAGAATGCCGAAAAGGGGAGTGGGAGAAATACGAGGGCAAGATCATTGATCTATTGGAAAAGAACTTTGATATTCAGGCTGTCAAAATTTACATGTATCGAAAAGAGTATGAAATGGCTCTTCGATATTTCAAACCTCCCTTTCGATCAACATACCATATTTTTGGGGAGTCTGAGCTTTTTTCAATATCAAAGAGACTTGAAGTTCTTTTCCCGGAGGAGATTCTTGCCTTCTATAGATCTTCAGTCGGGAATCTTAATGTGTCAGCATCTAGAAAAATATACGCTCAAAATGCTTTGGGAATAATGCGAGTTCGACGAATTCTTGTGGAAGTCATGAAACGGCCTGAAGAATGGAAAGCGTACGCATTAAAGATAAAATCAAACAATGCGAAAAGACCAGCTTTCCAAGAAGAATTTGCCAGAGTTATACCTGACTGGGATAGCATATAGAACCAGATAAACATTATACGGAAATTCTATGGTACTAAATAAAGGAGATAGTGTAAGAGCTCTTCCCGGGGTAAAGGATCAGGATAATGATACAGACCTGGGCGGATGGCAGGGACGCATTGAAGATATTGATAA
>JAOZUK010000705.1 GCA_029938715.1 Bacteroidales bacterium
TTTTTGGTGCAGGGGAAGTGTAAGTAGTTGGGGTTACGTTGGGCTTCGCCCAGTTACAGGTTACATTGGGCTTCGCCCAGTTACCGGTTACATTGGGCTTCGCCCAGTTGGGGTTACGTTGGGCTTCGCCCAGTTACAGGTTACGTTGGGCTGCGATGGTGCGTACTAAAAACTAACTGAGATTTTTACGTTGAATCTGCGTCCGGTGAGGTAGTTGGGAACTCCAAACTGGCCAGGAATTCCTTGCTGATTTGAGATGGTACGGACCCAGAGGTAGGAGGCTTCGTTATTAATATCCAGTAGGTTAAAGATTTCAGCACTGATCCAGATGCTTTCAAAGTAGCGCAAAGGATTTTTCTCACCCCAAATATCGGTTTCTCTTTTAAGTACTTTGGAGAAGCCAATGTCGACCCGTCGGTAGGGTCTCATGCGGAGATTGGTATAGTACTGCTCTTCGTTTGGACTGCTCAGGGGAAGGCCCGTACCATAAAATGCGTTGACATGAACTTTATATCCCGGATTGTTGGGAAAATAGTCCTGGAAGTAGAGCCCAACTGTAAATAATTGATCAGTGGGCCTGGGAAACTCACCGGCTTCGCGCAACACAAATCTGTTTCCATCCCAGAGATAGGCCATGTCGCCTTCCACATCCTCCCTGGTTTGCAGAAAGGAAAGGGTCATCCAGGATTCGGCACCATGAACAAATTCACCATTTAGTTTGAAATCGATCCCACGGGCATATCCCTGGGAAATATTTTCTCCTGCGTAAGACAAGCGCACATTCTCAATTTTATAAGGAATCAGGTTGCTCAGCCATTTGTAATATGCTTCGCCGGTTAGCTTAAAGGGACGGTCCCACATGGAGAAGATATAATCTGCCCCCACCAGCAGATGAATGGAACGCTGAGGTTCAATATCCTCGTTTATGCTTCCGTCAGGCATTCTCATCTCTTTATAGAATGGAGGCTGGTAATAGTAGCCACCTGAGACGTGGAACATCATATCCCGTTCCCAGGCAGGTTGAGTGCTGAGGGTAATGCGGGGACTGATCATAATGGTTCGGTTGAAGTTCCATACGGTCCCCCGAATTCCGGTGGTAAAAAACAGGTCGGCTCCGGTCTCGTTGATCTCGCGGGTATTCTGGACGAAAACGCTGTATTGATTGTAGACAATGCTGTTTTCGGACCTTTTGGATTTAGTCAGGTTCAGCTGGTCTTCTTCATAGGGCAGGACATAGCCTGTGGAATCAATCGCTTCCCATTCATTGATCTGGTCCAGGAAATCATGGTATTTGTAGGAGATACCCCACTGCACATGGTTATTGTCTTTTTGATAGCTTCCCAGGTGCTCTGCAGTGATTACGATGGCATCCAGGTAATTGCGCGCGTGGGTTAACAGGGTTCCCACTCCAATGTTCAGGATGGAGTCTCCATAAGTTTCCGAATCAATGGTATTATCTAGCTCATTGATCAGGTATTGTCCCTGAATATCAAAAGTCTCCTGTTCTGAGGTCCTGA
>JAOZUK010000706.1 GCA_029938715.1 Bacteroidales bacterium
ATGTAAATAAGGATGGATGGTAATGATCAAGCAGGGTGATCTGCTTGCGGTCATTAGCACGCCGAAGTCTGTGCCGTTTACCCTTGAATAATATAAGCTTGAAAAATGGAATTTGGTTTTGTCGGCGTTCCTTCCCGGAGCGCTGTTCTAGGTTAATAGTTTTTTTCAATCTTTTCACTTGAAGTTCATATTCAATCTAATCTGAACCCTGCCAAATTGGTTGATAACGCAATAACCCTAAACAAAACAGTTATCTTTATTGCAACAAATGGACCACATGACATAATACAGAAAAAATATATAATACCTATTGGTTACATGTCACCTGTCCCTTTTCGGCGAAATGAATTTGCTGCAATTCCGGATTAATGAACATTAATTTCCGGAAAACAGAATGGCCATAATTGGCTAGTTCGAAGATTCAGTAAATACCGTGTGGCATCTACACGTCGATGGAAACGTTTAAGATTGTATGAGGTAAGGTTTCGTTGCTGTGGGCAATCGAAATCTAAAGAGATGTACAGATAAGGTTAACCGGGTCTCGGTTGCAAAAGATCTCTTTTTGTGAAAAATTTCCCGACAGGCTGTACTTCAAAGATGCGGGAAAAAAGCATAATTTTAGGCCAGTCGATGCTGGTGAAGGTTGCCACTGGTCCTTTCAATAAAGGCCTGGGCCCATTCCACATCCAAGGGGGTTCTCAGTTGAACCGGCCAAGCCCGATCAACTGGCAAGGGACCAATGGCGTCATTTGGCAAGCGGGGGATGATATGGGAATGGCCGTGAGGGACTGTCTGAAAGGCCGATGCACCAATGGACTGGCAGACGGTGAAATCGCATACCCCTTCAATATTTGCTTCGAGGATAGCGATGATCTCCTGGATTGAAGGCAGGTAGAGTGAGGCTACCTCCTTGGGAAACTGCCGGGCGTCAGCATAATGGGTTTTGGGTATAAGAAGGGAGTGTCCTCTGACCAGCGGGTTAACATCGAGGATACCGAGAAAGGCCTCATTTTCGAAGAACTTGTATGGTAGATCTTCTTGCAGGATTTTGCAAAAGATACATTTGGGATCTGACATGAAAAGCCTCCGCAGTTAACAAATGAAAACAGATAAGTTTTTCTCTCCAGTTTTTTTTAGTTACTTCTTATGTTAAGGTATCATTGGAACGAAGTCAAAGGACTAGATGGACGCTGAGAAGTAGAGGTGCAGACCCTACCTGACAGTTCTGGATATTAGTTTGCGCTAAATCTGACAAAATCAGGAAGTATCTTCATACCTGTTAAATCCCAAAGATATAACCCTGCCAAATCACATCTCAACGAAGCAGGGAAAATGAAGTGTTGGGGGTCTGACAACTCGCCGTCACCTAACAGAATTAAATAGCTACCACTTTGTGACTCTTGATTGTTCGTTATTTCTCCTTAAAATTTATATATAAAGTAATGAATGTTATAGACCAAAGATAAAGCCAAACCTGCCGTGAGACAGGGACGGAAAGCCACGGGTCTCAGATG
>JAOZUK010000707.1 GCA_029938715.1 Bacteroidales bacterium
GTAGTAGGATATTTTGAAGTATTAGATATCATATCTGACTCTTTTGAAAATATTGGAATAAACGAAAATGAGTTAAAAAATCTCCATAATATTTTGCTTAAACACAGCAAAAAGGATGAATGGCATAAAGGAAATTATAAACAACACAATAACGCTGTGGAGGCGAAACTACCTGATGGAACAAGAGAAATAATATTTCAAACAACAGAAGCTGGATTTCCGACCCAGGATGCCATGAGGCAATTAATTGAATGGTATCAAAATGACAGTGAAACGCACCCTCTTGTAAAATGTGCTTTATTTGCTTACGACTTTGTGAGCATTCACCCATTTCAAGATGGAAATGGTAGGCTCAGCAGGTTGATTTCAAATTTATTATTATTAAAGCAGGGATATAAATGGATTCAATACGTCAGTTTTGAACACGAAATTGAAAGTAGAAAAGCAGAATATTATCGGGTCTTAAGAAGTTGTCAGGCTCAACGACCAAATGAAGATGTAACAGAATGGATTTCTTTTTTCTTTAGTGCACTTGGAAACATACAACAGCAGTTATTAGAAAAACTTGAAGTAAACGGAATTGATACAAAGTTATCTCCACGAGAAAAGTCAATATTAACTTTCGTCGAAAATCATGCTGGTTGTAAATCGGGAGAAATATCGAAGAAATTAGGAATACCAAGTCCAACGGTGAAAAGAATTCTGCCAGGCTTGTTAGCCTTGAACTTAATAGAAAAATACGGGAGTGGACCAGGAACAAACTATACCATAAAATGAATTCATTTCGACCTTTGTTGCAAATCAACTATCTGATACTCATTCTGACAGGCATCTCTCTCCTGGCTTGTAAAAGTGAAAACAACAACAGCGGTGAACCCGAAGAGGTATTCCGGCAAATAAAAGCAAACTTCCATAATCCGGAGCCGGCAAGTGGCGTGAATTGCTGGTGGTGGTGGCTCAATGGCAATGTAAATAAGGCCGCCATCACAAAGGATCTGGAAGCCATGAAATCGAGAAACTTCCATGGGGCCATGATTTTTGATGCAGGGGGTCATAACCAGAGGGGAAACAGGGATATTCCTGATGGGCCATTGTATGGCTCAAATCCCTGGAATGAGTTATTTGTATTTGCCCTGGATGAGGCGAAACGCCTGGGGCTGCAAATGGGCTTTAACATCCAGAGTGGTTGGAACCTGGGAGGCCCCAGAGTAACTCCGCAGTATGCAGCCAAGCAGCTCACGTATTCGCAGACAAAGGTTTCGGGCGACAGGAATGTTTCCCTGCAACTGGAACAGGCGGAAAGCCGCTTTGGTTTTTACGAAGACATTGCTGTACTGGCATTCCCGCTGGAGGAATCGAATAAGATCCGGGAGGGTATTTCTGACCTGGACCTCAAACTGGGTAAGCGTGAATTGGGTGGCTCTGCACCGGACTGCCGGTTCTTGCTTGGTTATAGGCCCGGCGATTCTTCCCTTGAAGCGAATCAGGCTTACCGGGTGGATAGGAAAAAG
>JAOZUK010000018.1 GCA_029938715.1 Bacteroidales bacterium
TGATCGGAATCCCTTTGCCTACAGAGCAATGGCAACAGCAAATCCAGGAAGCCAAGCAGGTAAGACTTCAGCAAAACGCCAAAGAACCATGTGAAATATGTTAAACCCAGGGACGATCAGAAGTAATATCTTAAAATCCCACTACGGATTTGCAGTTTTAGTCCATCAGTAGATAGAGCTGTAATATAAAAACTATACCTGAATGGTATATAGGATCGTGTTACCATCATGTTGTAATATTGCAACACTAAATTCCAATTTTACTTTGGGATTTGCTGTGGGTATCGATGGATTACCTGGTCGGGGAAGGGATCAATAGTCAATTCGACAAACAAACTCTCAAAAAATTTCAGGATCTCAACCAGCTAGAAGAAGATAAAAAGCGAACCGTGCTGGATATGATTAATACCTACATCAGAGACCACAAGGCCCGTCAAGCTTATTCAGCATAAAAAACCCGACAGTTAACCGGGTTTAATATGTTACAGTATTCTACCACTAGTCATTCAGCAAGTCAGGAGCGATGTAATATTCTGACAACTTGCTTAGCTCACACTTTATCATCTTACGCCATCGCTCTTGTTCCTTTTCAATGGTCCCTGTATGTGTTTCATCATCATATGTTTGGTTCTTCAAATTTGCTTCATCTTTTATGCTATTTATAACATCTTTATAGACAGACTCATCTGCTATCCCCTTTGTCGTAATTTCCTGAATCGCTTTTCGGATCTTCCTGGTGTACAATTCATCTATGTCAAAGTGCAGCTGTTCGTGTTGCAATAGACTCTTCGAACATGTATCTTTCGTCCAAGACAATTCCTTGTTAAATACGCAATGAACCTTAATATCAGATAATGCAGTGCCAAGATAATCAAATGTGTAACTGATGGAAATCACTGATACAGCACTTGGACTCTCTCCATATTGGGTAATATGAGTACTATCCACAAAACCCCTGAAATCAGACCACACCAGTTCATGATCAAGCGCCCAGTACTTATAACAATCAATGGTTTCCTGACAGTTTCCATTATTCGCAGTAGCAAACAAATAGGATAATACGATTAAAAGGAATCGAATTCTAATATAACAATACATTACTCTCTTTAATTAGGCTGAGCGTCTATGCCGAAGCTAGATCCCCACTCATTAATAATACTTACTTGATTAGGAGACACACCTAATTGAATTAGTATTGTCCTTATTGTGGATCTCCTGGCTCCCATAATTTGACTTTTGGTATAGGGAGACATATTCCCGGTTTTAGCATCCCAAAATGCAGGTCCATCTTTTTGTGCGTTAAACCAAGGGGTTGAATTCACAACCTGAACTATAAAACCTGGATTAGAATTTATATAATCCGCGAGCGGACTCAAAAGCTTTTTGACGTCCTCTTTGCTATATCCTTTACCGAAATTTGCTGCACCACCAATCCAAATACTTCCACTAATAATAGGCTTTCGGGTACCTGTTCTTCTAGTCCAGTCATCAAAAGGGCTTGATGATTTGGAGAAGTCAAATGGAAGCCTGGCAATAGCATCCCCATTAAAATCCAAGCCAAATGGAGGTGAGGTGACATTCAGCGCTTGAGGAGCTAAATCTTTATTATTGACTCCAGATCCATGAATTGCAATCGTTGCAAAATTCGGATTATACTTATTGCCTCTGGGGTATTTAAATGCACTTCTTCTTCTCTCTCTTGCCCTCTGTCTATTCGCTCTATTAAGTCTCCGTTGTGTTTTTTTTCTGTTTTTCTCTGCCTCAGAATCCCAAGGCCACAGTCCCTCATAATCAATATACTTAACAGGATTGTTTTTTGCATAACTATATGGAGATTCATCAGATAATAAAAACGATAAAGGATCTTGAGTGGTAAAGCGTCCCAGAGCCGGATCATAGAACCGAGCCCCATAGTCATACCAGTCTAAATTGACTTGAGATTCGCTGATTTTTTTTTAAAGAACTTGATTAAAATTTTGATATTGGGATTAAGCTTTCGACTATACTTTTGACGGTAAGAGCTATTTCTAGGTATTCCTTAGTTTCTTTAACGCTCGGAATATAGAAATCATCAGGATATCTTACTGAAACTCCAAATTCCGTTAGGCTTTTTAAATTAAGATCGAAATTTGTATCATCGATTTTCTGACATTCCATAAGCAAGAAGTCTACATCATGTGTTCGAGGAAAATCAATATCGTGATAAATTAAGAATGTCTTAAGATACTTTTCTACTGACTGTTGAGCATGAAAACAAATAGTACTGGTGTAAAACTCAATCTCGGAATCTGAGAGTCTATTCATTACAGCAATATCTTCTCGTGCCCGGAACAACCAATTCTGGATATAGTCTATCTTCTCTGGGTTCATAGAATAATTGCCTCATTAAGTATCCGCCTAATAATATGACCAGGTAACTTTCTCTTTTTTTCAATCTCAGCTTTGCTTTGAATAAGAATATCTGATCTAATCCCTTTTGAAAGAAGATCCTTTCGAATGTTAGTTCGTAAAGGAGTTTTTTGCGTTACTGAGATCGTCTGATCAGTGACAATTAATATATCATAATCGCTGTCAGCAGAATTACTTTTCTTAGCTCTTGAACCAAATAACATTACATCTGCGTCAGAAATATATAATCTGGCGATTGCTTTAATTTCAGCAGGTATTTGATTCTTGCTTGCCATTGAATAGGAATCTACTCAAAGTTATTAAATATTAAGGAAGAATCGACACATAAAGTGGCAGCCTACCCACTACATTCTATAATAGAATAATATTCTTACTTAGACAACGGTATGATGCCTAAGGATTTCCCAACAGAATCAATATTGTGTAATATAACAGTTAAACACATTCAATTCCTTTCCCTTGCAATCCTATTCGCGGGATGATATTCATCGATTTTCCTTTTGAGCTTTATAATATTGATTTGCTTATAGAACTCTGTACTGCTTACATATCTATGTCCGGCCATATATTGTATGGTTCTTAGATCATATTGCTTTAACCAAAGCGCAATAACACTTTGTCTGATCTGGGTGGCATTTTTGACCTTGGGATACGTGTTGGATAAATCTATGAATAAATGATGCAGACTATTCTTCAATTCTTGCGATCCAGCAACACTGAGTAATAATTGATCAGATTTTCGGAATAGATTTTCAATATTCGGTTTTCGCCCTGGGAGATGTCTATATCTATCCCCAAGAATTCTTGGTCTGAAATTATCAATATAATCGATTAGGTCTATGATTTGGAGGGCTTCCAATTCAAGCTCTCTTGCATTTGATCCCTTCTTCCATTGACTGGCAGGACTTTCACGAATAAGCATTGTTCCCTTTCTAAATAATATATCATTTGCACGAAGCCTATGCAATTCACCTGTCGAAATTCCCTGGAATATCAAAATTCCGAGGATAACTTTGTTCCTGATATTTCGGACATCATTGCTTTCAACAGATTTATAAAGAGCATCAAGTTCCTCTCTGTTTAACAGGTCATGTGCCATTCTATGAGAAGGATTCTTGATCCGGATGCTTTTTGCTGGATTGCTTAAATCAGGATTATTGCTAATTAGAGTCTGTCCATAGACTCTAACTAGATTTGATACCATTTTATAGTCCCCGCCTTTGTTTAAAGCGTATGTCTCAGTGAAAAAGAAAGATTCTGAACTTTCTGATAACGCCGTTACCACCAGCGGCGCATTTGCAACTGCAAAAAACATGACAAAAAAGATTCTGCAGAAGGGCGGGGAGTGAGGATTAAATCATTGCTGCCCGGCCACCTTTTAAGTATTCCTGGATGGAGGATATACTTAAGAGTTTATCCCTCTTTTCAGCTTCAAGTTCTATTTCTTCATTTCCGCTGACCAGAGATTCCAGGGGGATTCCAAGATACCGGTTTAACAGGGTGATCATTTTCAGGGTTAAGGGCCTTCTTCGATGCAACACCTCTGACACCCTTGTCTTTCCACCAAACAGAGGAGCAATGTCTACCTGCCTTAGGTTCATTTGTTCCATTCTGAACTTAATCGCCTCTATGGGATCCGGAGCTTCTAACTGGTGATGCTCCCGCTCATACTTTTCAACCAGCAAGGATAAAAGCTCTATCTCTTCTCCTTCTGGGCTGTCAGGTTCTATGGCATTATCCGAGCTATTCATCAGGCTGTAGATCCTTTCGCAAGCCTCATTATACTCCTGTTCTGTCTTTAATATCTTAGTTCTCATAACTTACCGTTTTAGCATCTATTTTATCATACTCAGCATGGGTGCCGAACCACACTATAAAAACAATCTTCAATTTGTATTCAATGTCAACAACTAGCCGGTAATCATTGCCTTTGATATTGAACACTACTCTTTTAGAACTTAATACACTGGCATTCCTGTATTTCGATTTCAGTTCATTTGCATTGTCCCAGGTCGAGTATCTTACTTCAAAAACCCAGGCTTTTAAAGGTTCTGCTGCCGGTTTGTATCTATCTGCCTTGAAGTAATCAGCGAGTGTTTTTTCTTTTATTATCCTCATTCAATACAAATCTAATAAAAGTTACCCTATATGGTAACTTTTATTAGATTATCTGAACGGATGGGACTTCTCCAGCTTGCTCTGCATGTCTTCATATTTAGATTTACAATCGAAAACCAGAAAGCTCACCCTGTTATTGGGATACAGATTCTGATAGTTTATCCATGTATATTGAAATCTATACTTGCATTTTGCATGGATATTTCTATCGTTGATAACCCAGGTTAAACCTGAACTTATTGTCTGGAGAATAGGGTTGCAAAAGCATTTATAAATACCAACGACTCTGAAATACAAGCAGTGAACTCACCCATACCTAACCATGGCTCCCTCAAACTCTTCCATAAAGCTATCGAATGAGAAGTACTTGCCATGTGCGGGATAGATGGTTTTGACAGGTAACCCCCGGATCATTTTCCAGCTGTTGACCAGGGCAGGCAGATCTTCGGCAAAAGGAGGAAAGTGTTGCTTGTTTGCCACTCCAAAAAGGGTATCCCCCCCTATCAGATCGCCCCCATCCATAAGGACCACCATGGAGCCATGGGTGTGTCCTGGAGTGTGAATTACCCTGCCCGGGAATCCAAATTCGTTCAGATCAAAAGTATCCTGTATAGCTATATCTGGTTCCACAGGTGGGAATTTCCCCATACTGCTTCTGAATGTACGGCCCAATCCCACCAATAACCTGGCCTTCCAGCGTGTACCCGGGGGTAGAGGCGCATAACCGGCTTTGAGCCTGCTAATCTCCGAGTTGTGAGACATCACCTTGCAGGCGGTTAATTCCTTCAACTTACCGGCAGAACCGGCGTGATCAAAATGTGCATGGGTAAGGATCACCAGCTTTAGCATGTTAAGTTCGAGCCCAAGATCCCACAGGGTATCCAGTATTTTCTGTTCCGAACCGCCATTTCCTGAATCAACCAGAATGGCCTCACCAGGTCTGTAGATAAGAAAGGCAGATACGTTCACAAGAGAGATCCTGTGAACCTTGTATGTTGCTTTTGCCATTACTTTACCGGGAAATCCATGATCTTCTCCCCTTCCAGGTATGCCTCCAACCTGTCATTGATGGCCACAGGCCCTACTCCTGCAGGCGTCCCTGTGAAAATAAGGTCACCCGTTTTGAGAGTCATATACCTGGACACATAAGAGATAATCTTCTCAAAACTGAAGATCATCAGAGAGGTATTTCCATCCTGAACTGTTTTACTGTTCAGGTCCAGTTTAAAGGAGAGATTGTGAATGTCCTTGAATTGTTTCAACGGAAAGAATTCACTGATGGGCGCAGAATAATCGAATCCTTTGGCAATTTCCCAGGGAAGGCCCTTCTCCTTCTGCTTCATTTGCAAATCACGGGCGGTAAAATCCACCCCCAGTCCGATCTCACTAAAGTACCTGTTGGCATATTTTTCTTCTATGCTTCTTCCAAGCCTGTCGATGCGAACCACCACTTCCAGCTCGTAATGCACATCACTGGAGAAATCGGGATAGAAAAACGGTCGGTTGGAAATCACCAGTGCCGAATCGGGTTTCATAAAAAAGACCGGAGTTGTGGGTACCTCATTGTTCAGCTCTTTTGCATGAGCCACGTAATTCCTGCCAATGCAGATGATCTTCATGGGTCTATTTCTTATTGGAATCTAATTTTATGGAAGTGAGCACCTTTTTGGTATAGAGGGGGAAATCTCCATTCATCATCCACCCAAAGTACCCTGGATCGCTTTGCAGCACTTCTCTAACCGGCTTTCCTTTGTATTTTCCAAAATTAAATACCTCCACATCATCTTCATTGTAAATAATCCTTCCGGCGAAATCCACATTTCGGTTGTGCGCAGAGAATTCAGCCAGCTTACCAATGTCATTCTCCAGGTTTGGATAACGATCCAGCTGGGCCTGTAATACCTCGTATGTGGCCAGGGTATCGGCCTCGGCCGAGTGAGCATCAGTTAACTCTTTTCCGGCGAAGAATTTATATGCTGCGGTAAGGGTACGAGGCTCCATTTTCATAAAGATGACCTGCACGTCAACAAACTTTCTCTTGCTCAGGTCGATATCCACCCCTGCTCTCAGAAATTCTTCAGCCAGTAAGGGAATATCAAACCTGATTGAGTTGTACCCGGCCAGATCACATCCTTCAATCTCATTGGCCAGGCTCCTGGCGATCTCATTAAAAGTGGGAGCATCCTTCACATCCTCATTGGAGATGCCATGAATGGCGGTTACTTTCTCGGGAATGGGCATCTCGGGATTGATCCTCTGGGATTTAGAGGTTTCGTTCCCGTTAAGGTCTACTTTGAGATAGGCGATTTCCACAATCCTGTCGGCAGCGATATTGATACCTGTAGTTTCAAGATCGAAAAAGACAATGGGATTTTTCAGATTAAGCTTCATTCGCTAAGCATTTATCATCATAGGCATCAGAAGCATGAGGGTATCTTCACTCTCATTATCAGTTACTGCCGGAAGCAGAATTCCAGCCCTGGTGGGATCACTCATCTCGAGAATCACATCATCAGAGGCCAGGTTGGCAAGAATTTCGATGAGAAAGGTAGATTTAAATCCAATTTCCATGTCTTCGCCTTCGTACTGACAGCTTAGCCTCTCAGTGGCTGAGATTGAAAAATCAATGTCCTGGGCTGAAATATTCAGCTGGTTTCCGGTCAAAGCAAGCTTTACCAAATTGCTGGCCTGGTTGGAAAATACCGATACCCTCTTAAGTGTGTTATAAAAAGAGAGGCGATCGATACTCATCTTATAAGGATTTTCCGTAGGAATCACGGAGTTGTAGCTGGGATAATTGCCCTCCACAAGCCTGCATACCAGTTTGTAGTTGGTGAGGGTAAATGAAGCATTTCTGTCGTCGAATTCAAGGACCACTTTATTCTCCTCCTTGGGTAAAATGTTCTTTAACAATGAAGCCGGTTTCTTGGGAAGAATAAAACTGGATGCACTTTCTGCTGCAGCATCGGTCCTTTTGTATCGAACCAGCTTATGTGCATCTGAAGCTACAAAAGTAATGTCATCGGGCGAAAGCTCCATGAAAATACCATTCATCACCGGACGTAACTCATCATCGGCAGTGGCGAAAAGGGATTTATTGATTCCAGTGAGCAGAACCTCCTGGTCCAGTTCCAGCAACTGCTTCTGGTCATCTTTGATCACAGGCATTTGGGGAAATTCAGCGCCATTCTGACCCATGATGGTAAACTTTCCATTTTCACTCTGGATCACAATCATCAGGCTTTCTGTATTGATCTCAAAAGTGAGTGGAATATCCGGAAACTCTTTTAATGTATCGGTAAGTATACGGGCAGGAACTGCCAGAGCTCCTGAGCCATCGGTATTCTCCAGTTGAATCTGGGTAATCAGAGTGGATTCAAGATCCGACGCTGTAATCTCCAGGTTACCGTCCTCCAGAGAAAAGAGGAAATTATCTAGAATTGGAAGCGTGTTCTTATTACTTATCACACGACTGACGGCCTGAAGATGGCCCAACAGTTCCATACTGGATACAACAAATTTCATGGTTATCTGAGTTTTAAAAAATAAGTCATTAATCCATCAATTATACGAAAAAAAAATGTGAAAGCCTCGACTACTTATCCCCAACATAGTGGGACAAATCACGCATAAGTACATCCAGATATATATAGTTGACAATCAACGCTTCAGGGTCATCATTGTAAAACACCAGGGCCTTGAACATATGGGGTTGTTCACCCTGGTTTTCAACGTAGGAAAAAACCTGAAGGCTATGTTTCTCTCCACTGTATGACTCCACATGTAAAAGGGCCATTGGTTGGTGAGAAGAATCAGCGTGAAGCAACGAAGAGGCAGTTATGTCAAATTTGTCCTCATAAACGATGGAAGTGAAGTAACTAAATAGCAACCGAATGGCCAGCTCATTAAGTTTTCCGGTGGATAAAGCAGTTTCATTATTGGCAGGCAGGCAGCTGATATTGCCCTCCAAATCCTGCTCAAAACGGAAGCCTGCTGCGTCCTGCAATTCTATTTCAATTTTAAAGATTTCTGAAGGCAACAGGTCAATCAGCAAATGTTCCCGGTAGTGGTTCGGGGCGCTAGAGAAGACCTTCTCCAAATTCAAGCCTGGGTAACCCGCTACCGAAACGTAGAATGAATTTTCAGAACTCACCGGGGTAATAAGGTATCGGCCTTCCCTCACCTTCAACTCATAAGTAAGCAAGATTTTATCGCCTCTGTAAAAGGTAATGGATCTGGTTGGTATGTGGGTAGGTTCCGAATCATTGGAGATGATGGAGCTGATCTCCATTCGCTCTGCGGCAATCAACAGGTTCTCCACCTGAACCTTACCAGCCTCCTCTTTCCCGTTAAGTATCCAGGTATCGTTCTCTCTGGAAAGTATAGTTGAATCGATGGGGTCGGATAGCACAATGCGATCCACTTCACCTGAAGATTTTAGCGCTACCTGCCTGCTGTTACCCCTCATGGTGCTCCAGGGATTTGTAAATACCAACAGCACCACCACAAGCACAACTATGCTTGCAATAACTGTCACTGTTTTTCGGGTAGAAGCTGTCTGCATCAAATTGGTTGTGTATTAGTACTTCATTTCGAATCCACTATTCATGTCTTAAGTATTAAACAGACCAAAGTGGTTCATTATCCCATTTGGAAGGAAAGCCCATCGCCCCAACGTGTATATTCGGATACGATGTTAAAAGGTTTTTAAAGTCATCTATCATTGAATTCTGATCATTTATACTTTTCAATAAGTAAATAATCATTGAGAGAATATAATAGACTCGATCGTTTGGTATTGATAGATTATTCAGCCATTGATGTTTAGGTGAATTTGGAATCATTGGTTGAATTCGCATTACCCTATTCCACAATCTTGAATGATGGGCGCAAACATTACGAACATATACAAAACCATGCAACCATGAACTAAAAGTCCTATCATCTAAACCGAAATAATCAGCAATGAGCCGTTTACTCCTCCCTGGCTTAGCGTTTGAGAATAGTTTTGAAATCGCACCAAAGGATATTACTTCAAATGCAGTCCACGATGGAGGAAGTACATTGTTGTACTTCTTCCTAAATGCTTGAATAAATTGAGCATCACTGCGTCGAAATTCGGTTCTTATCTTTTCGAGTGTATCGTTATGAATAATAGATTTTTTGAAATTTTCAGTGCGGGTATACCAGAATGGGTCAAACTGGTGTGAAAAGATATATATCATTTTTGCCCTAACAGCTATTTCAACCTTCTCTAGTTCCTTAACAATCAACTGACGCAAGTCCCTATCAAAACAATACATACTATATGCATCTTCAAATCTCGCACCTTTCTTGAAAGTATGATTTGCTTTGTCAGCAAGAAGGGGGTACCAGTAGCCACTTAGACGGTAATAACTCTTCTTTTCAAGGATATCAAGGAAAGAACCCTCATCTTCAATTCTTAACCCTCTCTCTTTTAGTTGAGATAATTGGGCTTTATAAGTTAACGCTGGTTTGGTATATGGTACTTTAGTCACTGAAGGAAAAAAAAAGCTTACCCTGAGCGCGCTGTTCAAATGGGAAGCGGGGTAAGCATGTTAATACAAAGATAAGATGTTGATAATCAAAATGCAAATAAATCTCATTCGACTACCATTGAGCATTCTACCCAGAATTCAATTCTTTCTATGTGCAATCATTGCGATCAACCTCCTCACGTATACCTCCTCCTCCTTATATAGTGGATGGCCAGTCCGGAAAGGAGGACCAGTAGAAGGGGGAGCAGGGTGTTGATTAACTTCCATTTTAGTACCTGGCTCTTTTGATTGATCAAATCGCTGTTTAGCAGTCGCAGTTTAAACTCCCGGGAACGAAGCTCCATGATGCCGGTGTCGTCGGTCATGTAGTTTATCACATTCATCACAAACTCCATGTTTCCAAATGTCTGCCTTGTATACCTGTCGTAACCAAGGCGCTGGGCTCTGTATGCACCCTGTTCAAACTGCACTTCGTTGGCAATAATATCTCCATCGGTAAGCACAAAAATGGAGGCGGCCTCGCTTCTGGGCAACACCTGATAATCGGGTGGATAGACCCCGTTGGGCTTGGGGTAATTTTTGTAAAATGACTCAAACTCTCCCTCCAGAAGAACTCCCACAATTAGGTGGGAAGAGGAATAGAGCGCTGGATCGGGCTGCCGGGTTACCTCTTCCATGCTAATGTAGATAGGGACATCTCTTGTCCGGCTGGCGGGTGAAGTGGCCAGCAACACGGTCTTTGAGGCCTGCCGGTTCCCATCATCAATGGTGTCGATGCTGGAGGCAAATTCGCTCTTCACATAGTTGAGTCCGCGTGTTACAGGATGGGTGGATGGTCCCGCCAACAGAGGATGGTAAACCCAGGGTACCATGGTGAAGTTGGCCTGCTCACCGGCAGGTGCTGTATTTACAGGGACCAGGTTACACTGTAGATCGGCTACCAGGTTGTAATTGATGCGGATTCCGTATTTAAACAGGAGATCCTCCAATCCCACCTGGTTGGCCAGGGCCACTGTGGTTCCGACCGATAGGCTGTCGGCAAAGGGATGAACCGGATCCAGGAAGAAGAGCACCCTTCCCCCCTGCATAATGTACTGGTCAATGGCAAACTTGTCGGCCTCACTGAATGGTTGCATGGGCTTAGCGATGATCAAGGCCTGGTAATTTTTCAGGGCCTCCACATTTCCATGTATATAGCCCCTGTCTACCTGGAAGAAGTTTTTTAATTCATCCATCAGACTGTGTGTCTGAAGAGAATCCAGTTCTCCATGTCCTTCAATAAAAGCAATGTTGGGAATCTCCTCCAGGGTCAGGCTATGTATGGCCCTCATAAACTCATACTCGAGGGTCTGAATAGAGTTATTCAGATTCTGCTCGTGGGGAAGTGATGGATTATTCTTTAAAAGGTTCACCGGGATCTCAAATCCTTTGTAACTGATCATGGCTCCCGGAAAAATATGTTTGGTAGAGGCCCCTCCCTCCCCGTCGTTAAACTGGATGTTGGTCACATTAAGTCCCTTTTGGTACAACTCACCAATCATGCGGTTGCGGATGGCTTCATCCGTTTCGTCGTAAAGATTGACAAACTCATACTGCAGTTTGTCTCCACCGTAAGCCCTGAATTCATCCATGAGCTCATGAATAGACTTTCGGAAGTTCACGAATTCTGCCGGCAGGTCTCCGTCCAGATAGATCCTGGCAAATACAGGTTCATCCAGACTTCGAAGTAACTGCTTTGACGATTTGGAAAGGGTATAGCGCTTTTCTGAGGTCAGATCGATTCTGAAAAATTTCATACCCGACAGCAATCCCAGTAAAAGAACCAGGACCAGGGTGAGGACCAGCTGAAATAAATGGCGCTTTTTAAGTTGTTTCTTATCCATTCTCTTCTACCATTTACTGCTTTGTAGCACGGTTCTGGTACCCATAATAAACAGCACCATAACGCCTGCAAAATAGAGCAGGTCCCTGGAATCGATCACCCCCCTGCTAATGGAGTTATAATGGAGACTGATACCCAGTCTTGAGACCAGTAAAGCGATTGAGCCCGATTGGGCCAGACCACTTAGGAACTCAAATCCCAGGTACATCATAAACGAAAGAAATACTGCTATGATAAAAGCGACTATCTGGTTACTAGTAAGTGATGAAGCAAAGATTCCTATGGCCGCATAGATTCCTCCCAAAAACAACAACCCAATGTAAGATCCCCAGGCACCTCCAATGTCCATATTGCCAGGCGGACTGCCCAGTCGGGCCACCGACCAGAAATAGACCAGTGTGGGGAGTAAGGAGAAAAGCACCAGGGCCCATGAGGCCAGAAACTTGGCAAGAATAATCTGAAGCTCTGAAACTGGCCGGGTATTGAGTAAATCCAGTGTCCCCATTCGTTTCTCCTCGGAGATCATGCGCATGGTGATGGCCGGTACAAGAAACAGGAATACCCATGGAGCAATGGCAAACAGGGTATCCAATGTGGCATATCCGTTTTCAATCACATTGAATTGTCCGGGTACGATCCACATAAAAAGAGTATTGAGCAGAAGAAACACAACAATGACCACATAACCCGTCAGGCTGCTGAAAAATCCACTAATCTCTTTGCTAAATTGCGACCACATGGCTATTCACACCTTAATACTTAAAATCTACCTGGGTTATACTGGATGCCGGCAGATCTCTGAAATCCATCAATCGTACATCAAAGAAATAGAATTGGAGGATATCCTGATAACTGAAAAAATCCCGTGCCATCTTCAGGGCCCCTTCCTGACTCATCCCCACTCCATGGCCATAACCTTTTCCCCACACAAGGACCGAATCCCCATCGGGAAACATATCAAAAAACGAAGACTCAAATCCCCAGTCCTCACTGATTTTAGTCATTCGAATGGAATCTTTGTCGAGGATAAAGTTTTCTCTTCGCCGCATCTGTTCCACATAGATAATCTCTTCAGGAATCTTAGTCACCGATTTCATTCCATTGTCCAGCAGATAATTCTTCCAATCCTCAAAAGAGATGGTATCGCGCCATTTGGCATGGGGCTGATGAAGCGAATAGGGATCCACTACTGATTGTAAGTAATCCACTTCGTTCATCCATACACTGGATGCCCGCTGTGTCTGTCCTCCACTGTTGGTATGATATACGGCTGAAATCAGTTTATAGTTAAAATCGGCTAACACCAAACCGGTGGTCTCCAGAATGGACTCAAGGATCATGGGGTTCATTCTGCTTTTTCCATGGTAGGATTGACAGTGTATCCCGTCACAAAGGGAATACCTTTCATCCTGGTGCCGGTCCAGGTTCTTCATGGCAAAGGTCCTGAAAAGAATAGACTGTGCTTTGTAAAACTCCGTTTCTGCCTTCGGACCTACTTCAGATTCTACCACACCGGCCAGGTATTTGTCAAAATCAACCCGGTTCACCAGGGTCATGCAACTATCGCTGGTAAACACAACCAGATCGTCATCATAGGGCCGGGTCTCCAACTCAGGGTCCATGGGTCTGATTTGAAATACCGATTCAAGGGTGAGTGCGTTGAACTCGATGAGACTGGCATGCCCGAAATCGGTGCTGGCATCAAGCACTTTCACTCCGTTTTTTTCCTGGGTAAGGTAGAGGACTCCACCAGCATCCATCCTGGTTACTTCCGAACCATCCACCAGTAGCTGATAACTTCCCTCCATACAGTAGACCACAGCAGCATTAACCAGCTGGTTATGGAACAATCCAACACTCACTGGCTGTGCATTCACCCCGATCCATCCAATGGCAATCCATATTAAAGTAAAAATCCGCCTCATTCACCAGGTTCTTTTAACAATTCAATTATTCGTTTTCCAATTCGCTCTGAAACTCCGGGAGTACCAAGATCGGCCCCAATGGCTTCATACCCTTTCAACATTCTCTCCCTGTACTCCTTGTCGCCCAGAATCTTTGATAGCTCAACGGCCGAGCGTCCATACAGATCCTTCTGTATAATCTCAACCACAAGCTGTTTTCCATAAATCAGATTTACAAGGCTGATAAAATTAATCTTTATTAGCGGTTTTACAATGCGATAACCCAGAGCGCTGGTCCGGTAAAGCACTGCCTGGGGTAGATTGAAAAGGCCGGCTTCAAGGGTGGCTGTACCAGAAGTAATAAGTCCGGCAAATGAGGATTCCAGCAATGGGTAGGTCTCTCCAAAGACAATTTTCACGTCGGTACCTTTCAGTGACTCGTCATATAATGAAGGGTCTATGGAGGGAGCGCCTGCCACCACAAACTGATATTCAGGATGTTCACCTGCCAGTTTTACCATGGGAGGAAGGGTGGTCTCAATCTCTCGTTTTCTCGAACCTGCCAGCAGAGCCACCAGTGGTTTCTGGTCAATCCCATGTCTCTTTTTCCAACTATCGCTTCCTTCAAACTTGCCCCTGAATCTGGCAATTTCGTCCACAAGTGGATTTCCAAAATACTCCACATGTATATCGAAACGCTTAAAATAGTCCACTTCAAATGGCAGTATGGAGAAAACCTGATCTGTATACTTCTTTATTTTTTTAACCCGCCATTCCTGCCAGGCCCAAACTTTTGGAGAGATATAGTAAAATACTTTAATGTCCTGAGATCGGGCAAACCGGGCCATTCTAAAATTAAATCCCGCATAGTCAACCGGAATAAAGAGATCGGGCTGCCATTCACCCATAAGATCCTTCATTTTCCTCATATTCCGGAAGATCTTTCGCAGATGCAGCAAAGCATCGATCAGCATATAACTGGTCTCCCTGTAGTGCATCACAAAACCGTCCGCCACCTCCTGCATCAGATCACCCCCCATAAACCGGAATTCGGCATTGGGATCCTGCTTTTTCAACTGCTTCATCAGGTTTGAGGCGTGTAGGTCACCGGAGGCTTCCCCTGCTATCAGAAAATACTTCATGCTATCTCAGGCAAATTTAAGGACCAACATCAGAAATGCAAGCACCAGTGTTGCAAATATAACCCCTCTGGATGAAAATGTCCGGTCTGTCCATATAAATAGGAAAAAGAGCAGTAGATTGGGAATGGCCGACAGACTTATTATTTTTGACAGGAGTCTCGAATGTTGAAACTCTGCCAGGAAATCGAATAGTCCTCCATCGAATTTTACAGCCCAAAATATTATCAGGAAAGTCATAGGGAGGATGATTCCCGGAACGAGCCCCCACCACATGTTATCAAATCGCTTATTGACTTTCATTTTACCCAAGTGGAAGTTCGAATGATTTCAGTTGCTGCAGATAGTGGTGTGCAGTCAGGTCTGTATCGATGGGCACTATGGAAACATAGTGTTCCTTAAGCGCCTTCTCATCGGTTTCCTCTCCCCCTCCATCGGGCTCTCTGTTGTGAAAGAATCCCGTAAGCCAGTAATATTCATGGCCCATGGGATCGGTTCGCTTCTCAAACTCCTCCTTCCAGTATCCATTGGCCTGTTTACAAATCTTTACTCCCTTGATTTCTTTAACCTTAACAGCCGGAATGTTGACATTTAAACAGATTCCATCTGGCAATCCCTCTTTCAATACTTTACCAATCACACCTCTGGCTATCTGACCCGAGGCTGTAAAATCGGCCTGTGGGCGATAATCCAGCAGGGAAAAACCAACGGATGGGATGTGGTTTATTGCTCCTTCCATGGCTGCTGCCATGGTCCCCGAGTAGAGTACACTGGAGGAGGAGTTGCTTCCATGATTAATTCCGGAGATCAACAGGTCGGGCTTTCGCTCCATCAGGCTGTTAAATGCCAGCTTCACACCATCCACAGGGGTGCCATTGGTCAGGTATCTCTTTATTCCCGGAGACTCTTCCACCAACTTTACCCTGAGCGGGACTTTGATGGTGATGGCATGGGACATCCCCGACATGGGAATCTGAGATGATATGGCCACCACATCGCCAAATTCCCGGGCTACCGAAATCAGGGCTTTAAAACCATTCGCTTCTATACCATCATCGTTGGTAATTAATATAAGGGGAGTTTGATTCATTAGATCCGTTTAAGGCCACTAAATTATTTAAATTCCATGAGATCTGAATTTTTTATTCTAATTTCATTCTCCGAACATTTTGTAGGTACTAAATGTTTTGAGTATTGATAACCATATTTACTTTAAGAAAACAGAAAATGAAGAAGTTTCTATTGGTAGCTCTGGCAGCAACCTTTGTACTACAAATCCCGGCACAGGACCTGGCCGATCTATTTGATGAAGTTAAAAATTCGGTGGTAACCATCTATACAGCCGAGACTGTTAATACGGGTGCGGGTGATCCGAGAACATTTACATCGAGCATGGGACTGGGATCAGGTGTATTGATCAGAAATGACATGGTACTTACCGCAGCCCATGTGGTTGGGAATGCAGAGGAGATTATGGTTCAGCTATTTGATGGACAGGCGGTTCCGGCTAAGACTGTTCGCATATCTAAAACGGCTGATGTGGCCGTAATTCAGCTCTTAAAACCCCTTAAAAATCCACAGTTAGCCACCATGGGAGTATCCGACGATACACGCATTGGAGAGGAAGTATTTGTCATTGGTGCACCCATGGGACTTACCTATTCACTTTCAAGAGGAGTAATCAGTGGGCGGCATTCTGAGGAGAACAAGACCTTTGAAGGCAAAATCCTTGAATTTTTCCAGACCGATGCTGCCATCAATACTGGTAATTCGGGCGGACCCATGTTCAATTACAGGGGTGAAGTGATAGGCATTGTGAGCTCCATCCTGAGCAGGTCGGGGGGCTTTGAAGGAATAGGTTTTGCTGCTACTTCAGAGATTGCTCAAAGCCTTTTAAGCTCCAAGGGAAGCAAATATTTTGGCATTGATGCGGTACTTCTGCCCGAGGAACTGGCTGTGATACTGAACGTGCCTCAACGATCGGGCTGGCTGGTGCAGCATGTGGTCAAGAACAGTCCGGCCGGAGTCTCCGGAATCCAGGGAGGGTTCAGAAAAGTCATTATTGATGAGGATGAGATACTGCTGGGTGGAGATATTATCCTTTCGGTGGATAACATTGTTATAGAGAATATGGACAGTGTGATTAAAGTTTTTAAGCAACTGGCAGAAGCAGGATCTACAGCAAGACATAAGATCACAGTTTTCAGGGGTGGAGAGAGAGTAGATCTCTACTGGATAGCCAGCGACTTCCTCTAATCTTCATCCATGGGACAAGTCACCACCCGGCTTATTGAATCAGGTTTACTGGAAGATCAGAAGCTGACTTATGTGGTGATGGGAGCACGGTACCAGGACAAATGGATCTTTGTGCGGCATCGCGACAGGAAGAGCTGGGAGATGCCAGCCGGACATATAGAACCAGATGAATCGGCCGACCGTGCAGCAGTAAGGGAACTCTTTGAAGAGGCTGGTGTGGTCAGCTCCTCTATGGAGGTGATTTGTGATTATGAGGTGACTGTGGGAAACAGGGTAGAATTCGGAAGACTCTACTATGTAACTGTGCATGAATTGGAGCCCCAGAAGGAGTTCGAAATTGAGGAACTCCTTTTATCTCATAAGCTCCCTCAATCGCTGACCTATCCTGCTGTGCAAACCATCCTCTTCCAAAGGGTGGTATCACATCTTTCTCCTTCTGGATAAACTTGCGATTTCTGTCTTTTTACTCTGATTGAAATGCACTACTTTTGCACCCATGAAAATATCCTTTAACTGGCTCAAACAATATATACCTGTAGATTTACCTACCGAACAGGTTAGTGATATCCTCACCAACATAGGACTTGAAGTGGAAGGTCTTGAAACCTTTCAATCGGTGAAAGGCGGACTGGACGGGGTGGTCATTGGAGAGGTACTTACCTGTGAGAAACACCCCAATGCCGACAAACTTTCAGTCACCTCTGTGGATATTGGAGCCGGTGAACCCGTGCAAATCGTATGTGGAGCGCCCAATGTGGCAGCCGGACAAAAAGTACCAGTAGCCACTGTAGGTGCAACACTCTACCCCGATGAGACTGGTTTTACCATTAAGAAAACAAAAATCAGAGGTGAACTTTCACTGGGCATGATATGTGCCGAAGATGAACTGGGATTGGGCACCTCACACGAAGGGATCATGGTCCTGGATCCAGCCGCTCTCCCGGGCAGTCCGGCTGCAGACTATTTTAAGGTGGAGACAGATCAGGTATTTGAAATCGGACTTACTCCAAACCGGATCGATGGAGCTTCTCACCTGGGAGTGGCCCGTGACCTGGTGGCCTACCTGAAACAGAGTGGAAATATTGAACTCTCCAAACCCTCCCTGGATGAGTTTAAAACTGACAACAACGAATTAACCATACCCATTGAGATAGAGGAGAAGGCAGGATGCAAACGCTATTCAGGCCTGACTATAAAAGGTATATCTATAACTGAGAGTCCCCAGTGGCTCCAAAACAGACTAAGGTCTGTTGGATTAACGCCCATTAACAATGTGGTCGATATTACCAATTTCGTTCTGCAAGAGTCGGGACAACCCCTTCATGCTTTTGATGCTGCTGAGATTGCCGGAAATAGAGTAATTGTAAAAACCATGCCTGAGGGCACCCCATTTGTCACCCTGGATGAACAGGAGCGCAAACTACTGGGTACCGATCTGATGATTTGCAATGCAGAAGAGGGCATGTGTATCGCAGGTGTATTTGGAGGAATTAAATCAGGAGTATCTGAATCTACCAGGGATATCTTTCTCGAATCGGCCTGTTTCGATCCTGTCTATGTGAGGAAGACTGCCAAACACCACATTCTGAATACCGATGCCTCCTTCAGATTTGAACGTGGCTCCGATCCAAATATGACGGTATGGGCACTTAAACGGGCTGCCATGCTCATCAAAGAGATAGCTGGTGGAACCATCTCATCAGAAGTAATTGATGTATATCCCGAACCAGTTGAAGATTTCAGGGTGGAGATCAGCTTTGCACATGTAAACCGCCTGATTGGAAACCCAATTGAACCAGCCACTGTACGCTCAATTCTCCAATCGCTGGAGATTAAAGTAGAACACGAAGATGAACTTGGTATGGTGCTGCATGTGCCTCCCTACCGTGTGGATGTACAGCGCGAAGCAGATGTGATTGAGGAGATTCTCCGTATCTATGGATTTAACCGGGTTGAGATTGGATCAGGATTAAGATCCACCCTCTCCTACTCGGTGAAACCCGATAAGGAGAAGATCATCAATATGACTTCGGATCTGCTCACAGCCAACGGCTTCTATGAGATGAAATCCAATTCACTCACCCGTGCTGCCTACTATGATACGGAGGAGAAACAGGATCCGGAGGCTGTCAGGCTCTTTAATCCCTTGAGCCAGGACTTGGGTCTGATGCGTAAGAACCTGCTTTATGGTGGTTTGGAGGCCGTTGCCTATAACATCAACCGGAAGAGTCCAGACCTGAAACTCTATGAATTTGGGAACTGTTATTATCAGGATCCTGATTCTACTAATGAGAAGACGGTAGAAAGATTTGATGAACAGCTCCATATGGGCATTTTCATATCGGGAAATTCGCAACCTGGGAACTGGGTGCAAAAGCCCGGAGCATCCTCCTTTTATCTATTAAAAAGCCATGTGGAGAGTGTACTTGTAAAGCTTGGGATCAACCCTTTGTCCCTTGAAACAGCAAGTTCGATCAACCGGGATTTCTCAGAAGGACAAGGTTATCTACTAAATGGCAAATCACTCGTGGAATTTGGACCAGTTTCCTCCAAACTGCTGAAGCAATTCCATATCGATCAGCCAGTGTTTGCTGCCGAGTTTAACTGGGATAGGATCTTAAAAGCGCTGACCAATTACAGGATACTCTTCACTCCACTCCCAAGGTTCCAGGTGGTATTGCGGGACTTTTCGCTAATGCTGGATAAACAGACGACCTTTGAGTCGCTTCGTTCACTGGCATTTAAGACAGAGCGAAAACTCCTGAAGAATGTAACGCTGTTCGATGTATACGATGGAGAGAAGATCGAAAGGGGTAAAAAGTCCTATGCCCTCTCATTCACTCTGTTGGATGAGAACAAAACGCTGACGGATAAGCAGATCGATAAAACAATGATGAACCTGGCCCGGGCCTTTGAAAAAGAGTTTGGTGCAATAATCAGGGGAATGAATTAGCCATGCCTGCCGATTTAGAATCGATACCCGAATCCTAAGCCATACCTGAAGTTTGTAAAGTTAAAATTAACCTCCATCTCAGGATTCGGATCAATAGATATGGGATCCCTACCCAACCATTCCAGTCGCTTATTGATTTCCTCTTCAATAATCGGAATCAGATCTTCAGCGTGCCTCGATTCTATTTTCATTTTTAACTTATTCTGAGAAGTACGAGGACCCGCAAACATCAGATCAACCACAAACCGCTTTTTGAACACAAATTGATACCCCAGCTGGATTCCGATCCCAAATTCCCTCAAATTTCCAAATACCCCCGCATCCACATATTCCGATCCATTCCAGAAATTAAATGTCAAATCACCATTAAACTTTGTGAATCGCCCGTATGCTCCGGCGTAGAATCCGGTCTGTGGGCCTCCGCATCCACAGTAATTGAAATAATATCTCACTTCAGGTGTAACACTGAATCCACGAAGCCCCTTGGTTGAACTATTTATGATTACATCCCCCAATCCAAACACCTTGGGAATATCCCCTCCCCATCTGTACCCGGCACCCATCAATACAGACCAGTGGGGATTCAATTTTCTTTCGTATAACAGTGAGACATTATTTACTGCGAGGGCGACTGTGTTTAACTTTATGCTGTTTTTGTACAGGGTATCGGCTTTAACCTGTGAATGAACAGGTATGCTAACACTCAGTGCTATAATCAGTGGGAGAAATGATTTCCAATACATGGTTTTAAGAATTAGTTCACTAAGTTTACAAATGTGAGCTTAAACATTGCACCTATAGAATTGTTTATTATCCAAATATATCATTTAAAGAGTTGACATAATGAAAAAAGTAATCACAATTATGGCTGCCTTGCTTATTGCTATGACAGCATACTCGCAGGAACAGGAACTCACCAAAAAGGAGAAAAAGAAGCTTGAAAAAGAGTTAAGGAAAGAACAGGAGGCCAAAGATGCTGAAATGAAAGCTCAGGTTGTTGCCCTGATGATAGAGTATCAACGGTTTGTACTGGAAGCTGACCGGCTGAGAGATAGTAAAGGAACGCAGGTACAGGTGAGCTCAACCATTAATTTTATAGCATCTGACTCCATCACCGGTGTGATACAGATAGGTTCCAATTCCTACGTTGGAATGAACGGAGTGGGTGGCATTACTGCAGAGGGTCCGGTTTCAAATTACAAATTCACCTATAATGAGAAAAGCAAAGCCTACAATGTGAGTTATAACCTCAGGTCCACCCTTGGAAATTATGATATTCGCATGACCGTATTTTCCGACGGCAGAGCTGATGCTACTGTAAGTTCAAACTGGCCCGGCCAACTCAATTACTCGGGTTATGTGGTCCCTCCTGCTCAATCACGGGTTTATAAGGGTACCTCTTATTAACCGAACCACTCTACGTATTAACAGAATTACTCCTCTTATTGGAAGACTTAATTCTCCAGTTTGTAAAGGAATTTCTTGATGCTTCGTTTTGGAGTTTTCTGAAATTCCGTTTCCTGAATATGGATCTTCAATAAGGTTTCATAGGCAGCCAGTTGCTGGTTTATCACCTTCCGGTTTTCCTCCATTTTTATCGCCAGCTCAGCCTCCACACCGTCGACTTTTACCTGATCCGAATCTGGGTAGACCAGGGCCTCCAGCCGATGGATGCTGTTCATCAAAACAACGGCTTCGGCTATATAAGGAAGGTTGCAAAGCTTCGATTCGATCTCTTCGGGATAGATATTCTGTCCCGACGGACCCAGCAACATACTCTTACTTCGGCCCTTAATGTATATAAATCCATCTTTATCGGTCACTCCCAGGTCGCCGGTATGCAGCCACCCTTCTTCATCTATGGTAGCTTTTGTGGCCTCCTCATTTTTGTAATATCCCTCCATCAGATTCTCTCCTTTCACAAGGATTTCACCCGGAATAGTATAAGGTTCGTCCGAATCGATCTTCAGTTCCATAATATCCAGGATCTTTCCGCTGGACCCCTTACGGGTGGTTGCAAATCCTTCATAGGACATTAAAGGTCCGCATTCGGTCATTCCATATCCGATGGTAAACGGGAATTTGATCCTGGTTAAAAAGTCTTCCACCTCGGCACCCAGTGCAGCTCCACCCAGTACCGCCTCCCTGAATCGACCTCCAAATGTTTCTACCAATGATTTTCGCATTTTTCCGTAGATGAGACCGCTTAGACCCGGAATTTTAGTGAGCACCTTTACAGTCCCTTTTTGCAAGACAGGTAACAGCTTCTTCTTATAAATCTTTTCAAAAAAAATGGGAACAAACAGGATTAGATGGGGCCTCACATCTGAAAATGCTTTGATGATCACAGGAGTGGCTGGTAATTTACCCAGGATGGTTACATGCACCCCCACTGCCATAGGAAAGAGAAAATCGAAAGCACAACCGTAGCAATGAGCCAGAGGTAGCAGGGCCAGCATCTTTTCTCCAGGATGTAATTCGATAGACCTCATTGCAAAATCCACATTTCCTGCCAGGCTATTGGCCGAAAGCATGACCCCTTTACTAAATCCAGTGGTACCCGACGTGTAATTTATTTCAACTATCTCGCTATTGTCCACTTCTGCATACTTCACCTGTTCGGGTCCAAAACCTTCTGCAAACTTTTTATCGAACAGTTGATCCAGTCCCTTGTGTGCCTTCTTTAAGGCAGCAAGTGGTTTGGCAGAGAGAATTCCCCAATCGTCCAGGGAAAGAATGACCTTCACGGCCCCCATCTCCGTCTCCGACAGTGACTGCATGGTAGAGTTGTCCACCAGCAACATCACCGCATCTGAGTGGCTAATAATGGTTTGAGCATCTCCCGGTTTGAAATCAGCCAGCACCGGCACAGCCACCCCACCATAGGTCACAATACTCATAAATCCCACACACCAGTTGGAAGAGTTCTTTCCAAATACGGCTACTTTATCCCCTTTCTTCACCCCCGCAGCCTCATAAAGCAGATGCAGGCGGGCAATTTGATGGGCCATTTCGCCATAGGTATAGCTTATTTCACTGGTGTAATCCGAGAGTGCAGGAAGGTCCCAGTTTTGAGAAAAACTATTCTCATACAATTGAATAAAATTCTTCTGGATCATAATCAGGGTGATTTAGTTTTCATAAATATATTGATTTCTCGCAACATGTTAAAAAAGTCTTTATTCATTCCAGGTTTCCGGCAGGGCCATAATCAAACATTACCTTTATCTTTGCTGCATCTTTTAGGTGTTCATATAACAGGTATTTTCATGATCCATTTTTTTCAGGTCCCCGACCATAAAATCATTGCCCTGGAGGTTCCCTCCCCACTCAATTCTACTACCAAAGAGAAACTTGAGTGGTTGTTTAACAAGGCCACCTGTCTGGATCAGGAAAGCATTGATGGTTTTTTTGTGGGCCCCAGAAAAGAGATGATTACTCCCTGGAGCACCAATGCGGTGGAGATTACCGAAAATATGGGCATCTCAGGGATTCTGAGGATAGAGGAATTTTTTATGACCGGCGGGAAAGATGCCGGTTTCGATTCTATGTTGCAGGCCATGTATAAGGGACTTGACCAGCAGCTTTTTCACATTGATCGTTCACCCGAACCCATCCTTGAAATTACCGATATAGCAGCCTACAATGAGCAAGAAGGACTGGCGCTTAATCCCGATGAAATTGCCTATCTGGACGATGTAAGTGAACAGATCGGAAGAAAATTAACCGATAGTGAAGTATTCGGCTTTTCACAGGTAAATTCGGAACATTGCCGTCATAAAATATTTAATGGAGCCTTTATCATTGACGGGAAAGAGAAGGAATCCTCTCTCTTTCAGCTGATTAAGGAAACCACCAAAACCAATCCCAATTATGTGGTTTCTGCCTATAAGGACAATTGCTCATTTGTCCAGGGCCCGGTGATCGAACAGTTTGCTCCCATGTCCCAAAACAGTTCATCATTTTTTAAAATCTCTGATATTGAAACCGTCTTATCGCTAAAAGCGGAAACCCACAACTTCCCAACTACCGTAGAACCTTTTAATGGAGCAGCCACTGGGACCGGGGGTGAGATCAGGGACCGAATTGCAGGTGGGAAGGCCGCTATTCCCATGGCGGGAACTGCCGTATACATGACCTCTTACCCCAGGTTGGATAAGGACCGTAGCTGGCAGGATGCGTTACCCGAAAGGCCCTGGCTCTACCAGACCCCCAAGGAGATTCTGATTAAAGCATCCAACGGGGCCAGCGATTTTGGAAATAAATTTGGGCAGCCCCTGATCTGTGGTAGTCTTCTCACATTTGAACATGGAGAAGACAATAAAAAATATGGATTCGACAAAGTAATCATGTTGGCAGGGGGAATCGGATTCGGAAAAAGAGCCGACGCCGAGAAGGATATCCCCCAAAAGGGTGATGTGGTGGTCCTCCTGGGTGGGGATAACTACCGCATTGGAATGGGCGGGGGAGCTGTATCCTCAGTGGCTACGGGTGAGTATGAGAATGCCATCGAACTGAATGCAGTACAGCGAGCCAACCCTGAGATGCAAAAAAGGGTATTTAATGCCATCCGGGCCTTTGCCGAATCAACGCAAAATCCCATTATCAGCATTCACGACCACGGAGCTGGAGGACATCTGAACTGCCTCTCCGAACTGGTTGAAGCCACTGGTGGAAAAATCAACCTGGATAAACTACCTGTGGGAGATCCCACCCTCTCGGCCAAAGAGATCATAGGCAATGAATCTCAGGAACGCATGGGATTGATTTTGAAACCAGGCGATGTGGATGAGCTGGTCAGAATTGCCAATCGGGAGCGGGCACCCATATACATTATTGGGGAGATTACGGATGATCACCGGTTTGTGTTTGAGAGTCAGAATACTGGAGAAAAACCCATGGACCTGGAGCTGGCCCATATGTTCGGGAAACCTCCCAGAACCATTATGAATGATAAGTCGCTGGACACAAAATACAAAGAGCTTTCCTACGATGCATCGGAGCTTCCCCGCTATCTCGAAGGGGTTATGCAGCTGGAAGCTGTGGCCTGTAAGGACTGGCTGACCAATAAGGTGGACCGTTCGGTAACCGGTAAGATTGCCACCCAGCAATGTGCCGGCCCTCTGCAATTGCCTTTAAATAACCTGGGGGCTGTGGCCCTTGACTACAGAGGAAGAAAAGGATACGCCACCTCAATTGGTCATGCTCCCGTTGCTGCCATGGTAGATCCCGGGGCAGGGAGTGTTCTTTCCATCGCTGAGGCGTTGACCAACCTGGTATGGGCGCCTATGCCTGACAAAATCAGGAGTATTTCCCTCTCTGCAAACTGGATGTGGCCCTGCAATAATGAGGGAGAGGATGCCAGGCTCTATAGTGCAGCCAAAGCCGCCAGCAATTTTGCAATTGAATTGGGAATTAATATTCCCACAGGTAAGGATTCACTCTCCATGACCCAGAAATACAAGGACCAGGTGGTTTTTGCACCCGGAACAGTAATTATTTCAGCAGCAGGAGAAGTAACCGATATTGGAAAAATAGTTGAACCAGTAATGAATCCCGATCCTGATAGCAGATTGATCTATCTGGACCTGGCCAAAGATAATTTTAAACTGGGCGGCAGCTCTTTTGCTCAATTCAATACCAGGCTGGGTTCCCAGGCACCTACGGTTACCGATCCGGAATACTTTGTAAGAGCGTTCAACCTGCTCCAGTCACTTATTGAAGAAAGGATGATCCTGGCCGGACACGATGTATCGGCCGGCGGACTGATCACTACTGTTATGGAGATGTGTTATGCCAATACCTCTGGAGGTGTGGAGCTTGATATCAACGGTATTCCCGGTGATACGATCCCCATATTATTTAGCGAAAAACCGGGTGTGATCATACAGGTTAAAGATACTTTTGCCATATCCGGACTACTGGAAAAAGAGGGAATCCAACATCATGTAATAGGAAGGCCCATTGAAGAACGTGAAATTCAGCTCCGGACCAGAGACAAAGTATTTGAACTGGATATTGATCATTATCGCAACCTTTGGTTCAGGACATCTTACCTGCTCGACCGTGAACAAACCAAGGCTCAACTGGCCAAGGAACGTTATAATTCCTATCCCAAACATGCCCTTAATCTGTTCTTAGGAGATTTCAAAGGTACTTTTGAAAGCCTGGGAATCGATCCTGACAGGAGAAAAGAGAGCGGCACCAGGGCGGCCATTATCAGGGAAAAAGGTGTCAATGGCGATCGCGAGATGGCCCATGCACTTTACCTGGCTGGATTTGATGTAAAGGATGTACATATGACCGACCTGATTTCGGGCAGGGAGACTCTGGAAGATATCCAGATGATCGTTTTTGTGGGGGGATTCTCCAACTCAGATGTACTTGGATCTGCCAAAGGTTGGGCCGGAGCCTTTAAATACAATGAAAAGGCCAGGATGGCACTGGAGAAGTTTTATGAAAGGGAGGATACCCTGAGCCTTGGAATTTGTAATGGCTGCCAGTTGATGATTGAACTAAACCTGGTGGTCCCGGAACACCACCAATCCCCCAACATGCTTCACAACGAATCAGGTAAATTTGAGTCTGCCTTCCTTGGATTGCAAATCCAGGAAAACAGGTCGGTTATGTTGAGTTCTCTGGAAGGTATGAACCTGGGGATTTGGGTAGCCCATGGTGAGGGTAAATTCAGCCTCCCCAATCCCGAAGGGCAATACCATATCGCAGCAAGATACAGCCACTCCAGCTATCCTGCCAATCCCAACGGCTCCGATTTCGATGTGGCAGCCCTCTGCTCATCGGATGGCCGACACCTGGCAATGATGCCTCACCTGGAGCGTGCATACCTCCCCTGGCAATGCGGGTATTATCCGGATGAGCGGAAGCAGGATGAGGCCACACCATGGCTGGAAGCCTTTGTGAATGCAAGGAAGTGGATTGAAATAAGAGAGAACTAAACTCATTGGTATCAGCAGTTAGATTAACCTAGCTCTCATCCTTTCGTTTGAAACCTACCCGTTTGCGATTCTGTAGGTCTATATGGTGCAGCTTTACCTGCTCAAGCTGCTTCAGGTATTCGAATATTAAAATGATCTTATCATCCTGCTCTAAACCTTTCCTTTCGAGCTGTTCTAATTTCTTAAGGATCTCTTTGTGTGTTTGAAGCATTTCACGCATCTGAGTAAAAACGCGCATAATCTGTATATTTACCTTTATGGCTCTTTCGCTATGCAAAACTCCTGATAACATAGCTACCCCTTGCTCGGAAAATGCATTTGGAAATTTGCGTCGACCACCCCATCTTGATGTCGCAGATTGCGATTTCAAGTTTCCAAATTCCACTTTCGTTAATTGGAACATGAAATCTAGTGGAAAGCGAACCATGTTACGTTTGACCTGCTCATTGAGTCTGCGAGTTTCTACATCGTATAGTTCTGCTAAGTCTTCATCGAGCATTACCTTCTTTTCACGTATTAGATAAATCCTGCTTGAAATTAATTCCTCCAAGAATAAAGGCTTAATGTTGCTTTCTGACATACTAACTAATTGGATAGTTTATAGGATCTCTACGTATTTATGGTCACAATGTTCTAGCACCCATACCCAAAATGTTGATGTGTCAACCATATTTTTATCGCAAAAAAATGAATGAATTTTGAAACCCGATTTCAGATCGGATACTAAAAGATATAACCTTGAATTTTCGTTACAGTAGCCCAGGAAGTATTGCCTTTCTTTCCTTGGGATAATCGGGGAAGGTTTTCTTATACCATTTATGGTGGTCCAGAGCTCTGGGTACCAGGTTGAAGAAGGACCATAGCGCGAACACCAGTGCGGCAGGACTCCAGGTCATAATAGCAAAACCGGTCCATTCGAGTATCTCTCCAAAAAAGTTGGGGCATGAGATCCAGCGAAACATCCCTCCCCGGGGAATAAAGTAGCCTTTCTTGCCTCCTTTACGAAGATTCAACAGGATCTGATCGGACCACCAGTTGATAAATACACCAGCACTAAAAACGATTATTCCAAGAATAAACCGAAGGTCTGTCAACCAATCCCAGGTGTAGACTTGTGCAAATGCCGAAAAATAATATCCATTGATAAATCCATTGACCAGGTTAAAACAGACTGCCATCAACGCAACCACCAAAGGCATTTGTTTTCCGGAAGTCCGGGTACGCCAGGGCCAGATGATGGATCGGTTGGTATAGTGGCTCACATATATGGCAAAGAAAATCCATGTAACAGGTTGTACTCCATTGGGACCCAGCAGGAAACTGAGAATAAAAACAAGAAGGGACGGGAACTCCATAAAGACCCATGCCCACCGGTTGGGGATATTTGGTCCCCAGTCCTTTCGGCTATGTCTTCCGTATGGAGCAGTAACAAATAGTAATAAAACAAAAACTGCCAGACCCAGTAGGGCCCAGCCCCATATAAATGCGAAAAAAGTATTGCTATCCATATTACAGAATATGGCTAGCGAAGATAAACGAAATTTTAATTCTGAGAATTACCTGGCCTCTAGCCGGTCATTGCTATACAGATACCTGATCCGTAAATCCTCAGCATCGAGAGAAACGATTCTCATCTGGTAGGTGAGGGTACCTCCCCAGTAACCCACGGTAATTTCAATAAGGCTATCGGACAGGGCTTCCCAGGTTCCCTCAAAATTATCATAGGTAATGGGTGGGGTGCCGCACCATCCAGCATTCTTTCTTTCAATAAAAGAACCATTATCTTCCATGGTAAAACCATATTTTGAAGGATCCAGTTTATTGGCTCGATTAAGCAGAGTCAAATCATCTTCATATCCATCCTCAACCCATGTACCAATAATACCCGCATTCTCCCCAAGTGCTTCAGTATCTACAAGCTCCTTCTCACAGGCGACCATGACTAAAGTCAACAATAGAATTACCAACTTCTTCATACAACGAAAGTATTTGTTCCAACCATAAGATGAAGAAAATATGATTTAGGTTGCTTTAAGACTTCGCGAGAATTCAATACATTTGAGTAAACCCACTCTGCCCATGAAAAACAGGTTCAGAACCCTCCTGGTCACAACCATTATGCTGACTTTTCAATATTGTACTGCTCTTCCAACAAATTCTGAAGTGCCAGGTGAGAAGATCGAGGTAAAACCCGGTCCCGAAGATATGGTGATTGATACCCTACATGGATATCCCAGGCTACTTATCTCGTGCTCAGGCCGTCGGGAAGCTCACAAACCATATGGTGAGATTATCTCTTATGGAATACATTCAGGCGTTCAGCATGAAATGGCCAGGTACAATGAACCCGGCGAACTTCTGTTCAAGCCACACGGAATCTATCTCGACAGGGATCTGCTCTACGTGATCAGTCACGAAAAGGAGCCCAACTACCATCCCATTCTGATTTACAGGATTCATGGCGACAGCCTTGAATTCAAAGATTTGATCCATACTCATGCCCAGCACTCCCCCAATGCACTGGTAACTGGTCCCGGTGGAGAAATCTTTTTTGTGAATGATTCTGGCAAACGGGGCAGCATGGCTGAGAAGATCTTTAAACTAAAACGCGCCAGTGTGGTCAGGTTAAGTAAAAACTCTGAAGGCATATGGGATTCAGAGGTGGTAGCAGAAAAACTGGGGTATCCAGCCGGGATCAACAGGATAGACAATAAACTTTTTGCTGGTGATGCAATCCTGCATCAGATTCATGTATATGAAATAAATGGGGAAGAGGTGAATCCTGTTACCAAATTCGATAATCTGAAAGGCAACGACAACATCAGGATTTACAATGGACAGTTGCTGACTCCGGGGCATGTAAAGCCCTTACGCTTTATCAAGCATGCTAAAAAGCCGTCAAAGCACTCCCCGGTTGAAGTCTTCCTCGTTGATCCGGAAAGCGGAGAGCACGTCTCTCTGTTTTATACCGATGGTTCCCAGATCAGTGCAGGTTCAACAGCTGTGATCTATGAAAACTACCTCTACATATGCCAGGTTTTTGATCCATTTATCCTGAAGGTGGCGCTGAATACTTCTTCATGACCTGCTCATGAGGAAAGTATTCTCTTTTCACCGATAAACCAGCCTGTTTCATCGAAAAAAGTTGCCAGGCATACCCTTTTCCCAGAATTTTACATGGAAATCAAAACTTAAAAATCATGAAACGCTCATTTGTAATAATCACAATTATGGTTCTGGCTTCCCTGACCGGTTGTCTGGTAAGTTCACTTCATCCTTTCTTTAAAGAGAAAGATAAAATATATGATCCCATCCTGACAGGTACCTGGATAGATGGTGATTCCTGTATATGGACCATTGAACTTGACAAATTCCTGGACCCCATTTCGGGACAGGAAAAAAATGATGGCAACTATAATATAACCTATTACGAGGATCGTGATTCAAAATCGGAATTGATTGGAACACTTTTTAAACTTGCCGGCGTCACTTATGTAGATTTTATCCCGGATCCGGATGGGGATAACATCACTTCTGATATGGCAAGCTGGCATCATATTCCGGTACATACCCTGGCCAGGGTTCAATACAACAGCGATAGCATTATGCTTTACTGGTTTGCCGACGAGTGGCTCACAGAATTATTCGAACAGAAACGCATCCGGATCAAACATGAAACCGTTGAATCTGGTGATTACGACCGACACGTGCTGACAGCTTCAACAGATGATCTTCAGAAGTTCATTAAGAAATATGTCAACGGTTCAAAAATGGCCGGAGAGGTAGAGAAGGTTTTTGCCAGAGGTTATACCGACGACCAGGAAGGATATGGCATATTCCTTAAGCTCAAACCTTACGATGGTCCACTTCCGTCGGCTCCTGGTCAGGTTCAGGTAAACTGATTAGGACTGTTATTTCAACCGATTCAGGACTGCCGGTATGGCTTTTGTAACGGTAACTCTTTTCTCGCCCTTGATAAATGCCATGACCTCATCCCTGCTTTTAAGAGTCCTTAGTTTTTTAACTGCATCTCTCACACTGTAGTGAGAACTGTGATCCACCACTTTAGCAACTGGTTTTGGAGCCGGCTTTGAAACTGGCTTTGAAACTGGCTTCGAAACTGGCTTTTGCACAGGTTTTGCTGCTGGTTTAGCTACCACTTTGGCTAAAGGCTTTTCCTCAGCAACCTTTTTCTTTGGGGATTTCTTTTTCTTTACAGGCTTCTTTTTGGCTGCCTCTTTCTTCTTAGATTCCTTCTTCTTAGCCACCTTTTTCTTAGCCACCTTCTTCTTAGCGTCCTTCTTCTTATCAGCCTTTTTCTTATCTGCCTTCTTCTTTCCTATTTTCAACTTCCTAAGTATACCCTTCTTCTCCTTCTTCTTATTGTCCTTTTTGTTTGATTCTTTTTTTGATTTCTTTTTTGCCATGATATTTAGATTTAAATCAGGTTCGATTTTACAATTGTAAGTTATAATTTTTCTGGCTATTTAATCCTCTCTTTTAAGTCAAATTACTCTGAATTTAACATGATTGGCTTCAACTACCTCCTTGAGGTATTAACCTTGAACTCGTAAGGCTCGGGGGGCTCCGCTCCAAGCAGGTGCTTTACAAAATAGTCCCACCTCCTTCGCATCATATAGGGCTCATTACCAAAACCGTGTGATCGGTTGGGGAAGAGGATCAGGTCAAAATCCTTATTTGCAGCAATCAGCTCATTCACCACAAGCAGTGTATTGTACATGGGCACATTGTCATCCATGGTGCCATGGGCCAGCAGGAGTTTCCCCTTCAGGTTCTTTGCCAGAAGCTGGTTGGCCTGGTTATCGTAATTGGTGGTACCATCGGGATTTGCCTTCAGAAGGCCCTGCCATTTTTCGCCCCAGGCATCCTCATAATTTCGATTGTCGTGGTTGCCTGCTCCGCTCACAGCCACCTTAAAGAAATCGGGATATCGAAGTATGGCGTCTGTGGAAGCAAATCCTCCCCCCGAATGGCCATATATTCCTACCCGTTCCAAATCGATCCATGCGTACCTTTCAGCCAGCTGTCTCATCCCGGTAATCTGGTCGGGCAATCCGTTATCTCCCATGTTCCCGTAGTAAGCAGCATGGAATGATTTTGAGCGCATTGGTGTTCCCATGGCATCTATGGCAACCACAATGAAACCAAGCTCAGCAAGTGCCTGGTTATCACCTCTGGCTCCGGAAAAGCTGCGCCCTCTAACACTTCCTGATTGTGGCCCCGGGTAAATATAGTTGATGATGGGGTATTTTTTTTCAGGATCGAAGTTTGAAGGTTTGTACATCAATCCATAAAGATCGGTCTCTCCGTCGCGCGCTTTAACCACCACCGATACCGGTGCCACCCAGCCAGCTTCCATCAATTCTGAAACATCAGCTTCTTCAAGAGTCAGCAGCTGATTACCCTCCTGATCACGCAATTCAGTTACGGGGGGCACTTGCGGAGTGGAATAATTATCTATAAAATAGCCTCCTTCGGGAGAGAGGTTGATTCGATGATTGGCACTGTCGGGGGTAAGTAATTTAAGACCTGATCCATCCAAATTCACCTTGTATAGATACTGGAAATAGGGATCACCAGCCTCGTTCCCGGCACCCATAAAGAAGAGGGCTCTTTGGGCTTTATCAATATGCAGGACCTGAATAACATTCCATTTCCCGCTGGTTACCTGATGCTTGAATGTGCCGGTGGTCAGATCATATAAATAGAGATGACCCCAGTTATCACGTTGAGAGAACCAGAGCACTTCATTGGATTCCGGAAGATAGTGCCAGTTCACCTTGTTATAGCCAGACTCGAAAAAGGATTCTGACTTCTCCTCCAGCACTTCTCGCACCACCCCTGTTTCAGGATTGGCTACCCTGAATATCACGTGTTTATGATCTCTTGAGGTGGAAACAAATGAAAGGCTGGATGCATCGGCACTCCATTCTACATCGGCAAACTGCCCTCCCCTTGTAGCGATGTGATCGGTAATGGTGGATCTGTGCTGGTCTGGTGCCATTTGCAACCGAACCACCCTGGGCTCTTCAATGTGGATTACTACCCGGTGTATCCTGAATATCACACTATCTTCGGGCAGGGGATACTTCCAGGCCTGAAGTTTGGGATGCCCCACATTGGTGGTTGCCAGGTACATCTCCCCTACCCCCCTGCCATCATGCTGAAAGGTGGCGATCTTTTTTGAATCGGGCGACCAGAGGAGAACAGGGCCGCTGCTTCGGGTCCATCCCGCATTGTTGGTGGCATATCCAAAGTCCTCAATCCCATCTGCAGTTAGCTGTTTCTCCTCTCCAGAGTTAAGATTCTTCACCCACAGATTGTAGTCTTTGATAAAAGCTTTCCAGTTACCATCCGGGGAGGTAGAAGCACCACGTGATTGAGCAGGGCTGCGCCCCTCCTCTGTACATGAATTTTTCTTCGAATTGTAGCTATACTTCTTCCCCATAGAGCTGAATTCAATAACTCCCCCTTTGTGATCAAAAATAAGAGAAGATAATCTCAATTTATATGGATCCAGGATAGTCCCACTCTCCTTTCCCAGCGCTTTTGCCAATTTCTCATGATCAAATGCAGGTTGACGGACCTTTTTTACTACGTCCACAAATAGATACTCTGCTCCTGCGGGTATGTTGTTCTTGTACCAGAACCGATGGGTATCGATCCACTCTGGCCGTACACTGGCTTTAAAGATTAGCGGATTGGTGGATGCCCACAGAAAGCTCTCTGCCCTGGAATAATCGGCTGTAGTTACCAGTTCCGGTTCATATTTTACCTGGCCCGTTACTTTCGGGGTAATTAAAAGAGTGATACAGATCAGGTTGATCATTAGTTGATCTAATGGTTTTCTCATGGCAAGTATTTAATATAAAAATTAGCATCACAAAGCTACTTTTTTCGATTCACCGATCAAACACCCGGTTTCGTCGAATTTATTTTCCACCAGTGATGAATTTCTTAAATTGGCCTCTGAACATGACCAGGCCATTGAAATTCAGCAAAGGGAAAGTCGGCCTTACCGACCTGATGATTTTCCGGAACAGATGGTGGCAACACCTTATATTCTGGGCCATTGCACTTTTCGTGCTGCTCAATATATTTAAAAGTTCTGGTTCTCCTGAGAAGATTGATGTGATTTACACCCTTATCTTTATTGTTCCAATTACTGGCATTGTTTACCTGAACCTCTACCTGTTTGTCCCCAGATACTTAAGGAGGGAAAAATATCTGCTCTATGTACTATTCATCATGGTTCTGATTGTAGGTGGTGCACTCTTTCTTTACTTCCTTTTCGATAGTCTGATCGACCTGTTGCTCCCCAACTATTACTTTATCTCCTACTACAATGTGCCCATTTTAATGTTGTATACAGGTAGTTTTCTGCTACTGACCACCCTAATGAAACTATCCAGAAGCTGGTTTATGTTACTTCGCGTAGAACGTATGACCACCAGTCACCAGTTAAAGTCCTTGCAATCTCAGATCAATCCACATTTTCTGCTTAACAGCCTTCAGTCCATCTATGCACTCTCCATAGAGAAATCGGAGCAAACCCCAAGGGTCATACTTCAGCTTGCCGACATTTTAAAATATACACTTTATGAGACGGAGCAGCCCAGAGTAAAACTGGAAAAGGAGATGGAGATGGTCACCGATTATGTGGAGATACACCGACACCGGATAGATCCGGTACGTGCTGAAATCAGACTTGAGATTGAGGGAGAATCCAGTGGCTGTATGATTGCTCCCATGCTTTTGATTCCATTTATCGAAAACAGCTTCAAGCATGGACTCCAGGGCTCTCCGCACCATACATATGTCCACATCCATATAGAAGTAGATTCCTGCAAATTCAGGTTCCGGATTGAAAATAACCTGGGTAAGACCGATTCCATACAGCGCAGGGAGAAGAGAGGGATTGGAATTGAAAATACCAGGCAACGGCTCGAACTGTTGTACCCTGGTAAACACAGTCTCTCCATAGGGAAGAAGGACAAGTCATTCCTGGTAAAACTAGAATTGGATCTAAATGAATAAGTATGGCCACCTGCCTGATCATAGACGATGAGCCCCTGTCGAGGGATGTACTCAGGAAATATATTGGAGAGCTAAAAGATCTGACCCTGGTAGCAGAGTGTCGTGACGCGTTTGAGGCCACTGCTCAATTGAGTGCAGAACAGGTTGATCTTCTGTTTCTTGATATCAATATGCCCGGACTATCGGGGATCTCATTTGCCAGGTCGCTGACCATCTCTCCATTGATCATTTTCACAACTGCCTACCCCGAATATGCCGTGGAGGGATTTGAGCTGAATGCGCTGGACTACCTGGTGAAACCCTATTCATTTGAACGATTCCTGAAAGCGGTAAACCGGGCCAAAGAGCGTCTGCTGGAGCTGAAGACTGAGGGTGAGATCTCCAGGAAAATCATTCTCAAAGCCGATAAAAAGATATATGCCATTGACTTCTCAGAAATGCAATACATAGAAGGACAGGGCGATTACATTAAAATCCACCTCATGAACAAAATGCTGGTAGTTCACCAGACCCTAAAAAGCATTGTGGAATCATTACCGGAGGAGGAGTTCATGCGAATCCATAAATCCTATTTGGTGAACCTGAAACAGATTGAATTCATTGAAGGGAATCAGGTGAAAGTAGGTGAACATAACATTCCCGTAAGTCCCCCAAACCGTGAGGAGTTGATTCAAAGGTTCTCCGCTCTGTAATCCATTGACCAGGTCAGTTACTCATTTAAAAGTTTCTGAAGAATCTCGAAGAACTGACCCACATGAAGTCCGTCTGCCACTGCATGATTCACATGAACCGAGACGGGGATCATTTTTTTATCCTCCTTCAGAAAGTATTTCCCAACAGTAATCTTAGGAATGGAGTCCCTTCGGCTGTATCTCCTGGGATGACTCACGTGTGTAAACTGTATCCAGGGAAGGGAAGAAAAGTGGATGATATTCTCTCCAAGTTCACTCTTAATGAGTTGATCTGACATTCTTACGTCTATAATCTCCTCGGTGGCCTTATCCAGGAAAAGTGCCAGGTCCTCGAAATAGGGAATATAGGAAAAACCAAAGGTGCCATCGTCCCGGTCAATGGTGGCCGAACCGTTAACCACATCGTACAGGTATAACTCATCCCCCTCAATGCGGTATTTAAAAGCCTCTGTCAGGTTGACTGCCTTTAGAATCAGGTAGAGGTAGTATAGGAAGAACGAGATTTTTTTCTCTTTTGCATATTCAAAGGCACCCGAGCACTCCAGGTCCATGGCTATCCCATAGTAGGGCTCCTCGTAATCTTTGAAAAAATGGTAGATCTCCTTTCTTTTCCATTGATTGATGTTGATCTTTTGTCGCATGCCAGTCTTATTTAAAACTGATCTAAGCTACAAAAAATCTACATACTTCATGGCTTGAAAAGAGGTCCCTGGCTCATCCGGGCCGTGTTCTGCTTAAAAGCTTATGCTGCCCTGAATTCCCACCCAAATTTGAACATTGGTCTGCTCGTAGTTTGTATTCGTATGGTTGTAAAAGGAGTAGGGAGGTATCTGGTTCCATTCCAGCACTCCAAAATCAGGATTTGAATGAGCCACAGACACATTAAAGGTGGGTCCTACATGCAGATCCACCTTATCATCCACACTCCAGCCAAACAAAACTTTCAGGGTATTGTAAAGATTTAATCTGTCGATATACATGAAATAAGGAGTAGCCGGATTGGCGATCCAGAGCTCTTGTTGAACCGTACCCTCAATATTCAAAACCATCTTCTCCGTCAGGTCGATCTCACCTCCAAGTCCTCCCCCAAACATCCACCGGCTGGCAGGTCCAAATGGTTTCCCAAAAGAGTATATGTTGTACAGATTCTTCACCCCCATTTTGTAGGAGAGGTTGGCGTATTGGACCTCACTTACATTAAAGCTGAGTTTCCTGTATCCATTCTGTTTCACAATGCTGATCAGGGCCAGGGGTACTCCCTCAATGGAATCACAAATATTCAGGAAAGCTGCCAGCTGTACTCCTTTCACCTTTCCTGCCACATTTACAAAACCTGCTGCCTGGGCACCTTCAATTTCATCTGCCACATTAAAAAAGCCGGCCCCCTGAAAATTTGCATGGCCATGTGAAACCACATTTCCAAAGCCGGCGGCTTGAATTCCGTTATTTGACTTTCCTGCGGTGTTCACAAAACCGGCTCCCTGAAAACCGTTGAGGGTATCCCCGGTCACATTCACAAAACCTGCAACCTGGGCCCCTGTGGTTTTGCCTCCAGCCACATTTACAAAGCCGGCTCCCTGCGCTCCATGCAAATGGGTATTGGTGACATTTACAAAACCTGCCCCCTGAAATCCTCGGGAATTTGCACCGGCTACATTGAAAAAACCGGCCAGTTGAGCTCCATTCACATGGGTCCCCACCACATTTCCAAATCCAGCCAGCTGGGCACCGTTCATGTAGTAGTTATCGATATTCATAAATAATCCTGCTTCAAATGCCTCGACTCCTCCAGATACTCCAAGAAAGAGGTTCAGGGAAACGTCATTCACAATATTTGCATTATTGGCTCCATTTGTACTCAGGGGAGGGAAGAAAAAGGTCATTTGAAATGGACCGTGCTCGTATACTACGGTGTCCTCCTGGGCCAGCATCAGGGTTCCTAAAACCAGGGTGGCCAGAAATGTGGTAACTACTTTTTTCATAACAGGTGTATATTCGGTTAACAGATGATTTATTTTTAAGGACAATAAAACCTGAGCGGGGTTGCCGGTTCAGCAAAATAAATCCTAAATTCACCGGCGATGTATTCTTCCTAAAACTCCTATCCATGAAATTGAAGGACATTTTTCTGCCATTGCTTTTACTTGCATCATTGGTCTCAGCCTGCGAAAAAGGGCCATCCGACCTGCCAAATATTCTTTGGATCACAAGTGAGGATAACAGTCCGTTGCTGGGTTGTTACGGTGATGACTTTGCCACCACCCCAAATCTCGATCAACTGGCCGCTGAAGGATTTCTCTATACCAACGCGTATGCCAATGCACCGGTTTGTGCACCGGCCCGAAACACCATTATCACAGGGGTTCATGCCTGCTCCAATGGACATGAACAGATGCGAAGTGCCTATGCAAAATCTGAAACCATAAGATTCTACACCGAATTCCTGAAAAGCAAAGGTTATTACTGCACCAATAACAGCAAGACTGACTACAACACCGGTCCCATAGACCTGGAAACCATGTGGGACCAAAGCGGGAATAAGGCCCATTTCAGGAACAGGGGAAAGGACCAACCATTTTTCGCTATCTTCAATTTCACCACAAGTCACGAAAGCTCCATCCACAAACCCATACCTTCTGATCAGCTCAGGCACCGGCCTGAAGCTGTGATCCTCCCCCCTTATCATCCCGACACCCCTGAAATGAGACATGATTGGGCTCAGTATTACGATAAAGTAGAGGATATGGATGCACAGGTAGGAGAAATCCTGAAGCAACTTGAAGACGCAGGCCTGGATAAGAATACCATTGTATTCTATTATGGCGATCATGGTGGAGTGCTGGGACGAAGCAAAAGGTTCCTCTTTGAGACAGGAACCCATGTTCCCATGATTATCCGGATTCCTGAGAAATACAAGAACTTATATCCGGCCTCCAATCCGGGGTCAAAGGTAGAACGACTGGTGAGTTTTGTGGACCTGGCCCCCACATTACTGAGTCTCATAGGGATAGATGCGCCAGACTACATGCAGGGTAGTGCTTTCCTGGGAAATTATCAAAGGGACGAGCCCGGGTACGTCTACATGTTCAGAGACCGGATGGATGGAAGATATGATATGTCGCGTTCTATTGTGGACAGGCAATACAGGTACACCAGGAATTTTAATTCCAACAGGATCTACCTGCAGCACCTGGAATACCTCTGGAGGGCACCTTCCATGCCTTCCTGGGAAGAGGCCTATAAAAATGGACAATGCAATGAAGTACAGTCCAGGTTCTGGAATACCAAACCTGTGGAGGAGTTGTACGATACGGAAAATGATCCCTGGGAAGTCAATAACCTGGCAGGGGATCCTGCCTATGCCCAGAGACTGGCTGTCATGCAGGCTGCCATGAAGAGACTGGGAGCATCCATGAAAGATGCGGGTTATATTCCTGAAGCTGACAGGAGCATCAGGGCGGCTGACATGCCCATATATGATTATATGAGAAGTGAAATGGTCGATCAAAAGGCTATTATGGATGCCGCATGGCTGGCCTCTGAAGCCAATTCGGAAAACCTTGATCATTTTATCGTGCTATTGGGTCACGACGATAGCGCCATACGGTACTGGGCTGCACAGGGATTACTGCTGCTGGGTGATGATGCCGGTCCAGCCAGTATTGACCTTGAAAACGCAGCGTTTGATGAATCGTGGAATGTGTCTATTGTTGCAGCAGAAACACTCTACAGATTGGGTCATAAGGAGCTGGCAGTAAAAGCCATGAACAGGGTCCTGGATTGCGATCATCCCATGGCGAGGACCTGCGCCTTAAACAGCATTGACAACATGGATGGAACAGCAGAGGAGTTTTTAGATGGTTGTGTGGGGATTCTATCAGGTTACGAGACATTGAACAGGCAATACGATGCACGGGTAAGCAAATGGCTGATGGAAAAGTGGAAGGTTGATGCTACCTCTCTGGGAGTGGAGTTCAATTGGTAGAAGTATCAGGGTTCCCGGGTCAGGATCCATTGGATCCAATGATCCATTCCCTCTCCGGTTTTGGCCGAGAGTTCAAATAACTCAAGTTTCGGGTTGACTGCAAGTGCATTTTCCCTGGCTTTTTCCATATTAAAATCCACGTAAGGTAACAAATCGATCTTATTGATAATGCAAACCTGTGCCTGCTGGAACATGGTGGGATACTTCAAAGGTTTGTCGTCCCCCTCTGTAACGCTGATGATTACAATACGGCTCTTCTCTCCCAGCTCAAAAAGAGAGGGGCAAACCAGGTTTCCCACATTTTCGATAAACAGGATCGATTCCTGTGGGGGATCAAGTTTCTTTACGGCCCGATGGATCATTTCCGCATCCAGGTGACACCCATTTCCTGTATTAATCTGTACAACGGGTACCCCGGTCCGATGGATACGTTCTGCATCGTTCATGGTTTGCTGGTCCCCTTCAATAACGGCAAGTTTCCTGGACTCTTTCACCGCTTCAATGGTTCGCTCCAGTAGTGTGGTCTTACCCGAGCCGGGTGAGCTCATCAGGTTCAGGGCAACAATATCCTTAGCTTCAAAAAATCCACTGTTCCGGCTTGCCAGCAAGTTGTTCTTCCCAAGGATATCCTCCTCGATCCTGATCATTTTTTGGTGTGGATGATCATGGCTGTGGTCATGGCTATGAACGGAGTCATGAGTGTGGCTGTTGTTCTGATCGTGGTCGTGATTGTGTGAATGGTCCTGGTGGAGATCTGTCTCACCTGGCCGGGATATCCGTACGGGATTCCCCTCCTGACCGCATCCGCAAGTGTCGCACATATTCTATTCTTTTTGGTCTATCAATAAAGATTTTATCTGTAACTCCTTTCCCCTGATAAACTCAATCTCCTGTTTCCCGCATTCGGGACAGGCGCCAAAATCTTGCCCGGGGGTATAGAGATGATTACATGAGCTGCATTCACAGAGAGGTTCAATCCGGTTAATCTTAAAGCGAGTTCCTTCAAGTATGGAATCCTTAACTGCCACAGAAAGGGCAAACTCCAGTGAAATAAATTCAATACCCGACATGATGCCTATATCCAGCTCCACCAGGGTCACCTTCTCGGCAGAAGCTTCATCGGCCTTTCTGGAAGCGATATCTACAATACTCATGGCAATGGAGAGTTCATGCATAATTGATTATTTGTTCCTGTGGTGTGCCCCGATGGCCAGCTGTCCCACTGAAATTCCCTGATCGTTTACAGGGATTTCATGCGGAAGATACACCTGAAATCCTTCAATTTCCAATTTGTGGATCACTTTTTTTGTGAGGTACCTGTTTTGAAAGGTCCCACCTCCCAGTACCACCCGATTCAATCCATGACTCTTTTTGATCTCCAGCGACAGATGCACCATCAGGTCAATAAGCGCATGATGGAACTTTGCAGCGATATTTCCGGCTGATATGCCATGGTGGATATCATCCACCACCTTCCGGATCAGTGGTCTAAATGAGATAAGGGACCCATTGATTTCGAAACTGTAGCTTCCTGCTTCGGACGGATCCACTGCCGACTCAAGCAACATGGGTCCTTCTGCCTGATATGTTGAGTAGAAGTTGAGACCGGTTATTGCGGCAACTGCATCAAATAACCGGCCAGCACTTGAAACCCCGGGAGCATTGATCTCTTTGTCCATCAGCCCAATAATCTGCTGTACCTGTGCATCGTTAAAGGCCGTGTTCAGTGGTGTTCTCAGGTGAAGCAGGTCCTCCCCGTAGATTTGGTACAGGTAAGCAATTCCCATTCGCCAGGGTTCCTGTACAGCACGATCACCTCCCGGTAGTGGCATGTATTCGAAATGGAACAACCTGTGGAATTCTTCATAACTGGTTACCATCACTTCTCCACCCCATCCGCGACCGTCTGAACCAAGACCTGTACCATCCAGGCTAAAACCAATCACCTCCCCTTCGACTCCCGCTTCAAGCATACCGGCTGCAATATGTGCATGATGGTGCTGAGCTTTAATATGAGGTATCTGAAGCTCCCCGGCAAGCTCTCCGGCAAAACGGGTAGAGAGGTAGTCGGGATGGAGATCACTGACCACCAGCTCGGGTGTAAACCTGAACATCCGGCTGAACCTGTCAAAACTTTCCCTGTAAAAATCATAGGTCTCCAGGTTTTTCAGATCACCCGTATAGGGGCTCATGATGGCATTTCCTGCCTTTCCCATGCAAAACGAACCGGACAGTTCTGCACCGGTCCCCAGAATCCCCTCAAGGTGGAAACGGGTCCTAATGGGTGAAGGAGTGAATCCCCTGGCACGCCTGATCACTGTGGTTCTGTCCCCTATAACCGCTGTGACAGAGTCATCAATCCGGTTATAGATTTCTCTGTTATAGGAAATCACCCCATCCACAAATTCATGAAATTGATTCCTCGCTGCCACATCAGAGATCAGGATGGGCTCTTCTGAAAAATTCCCGCTGGTCATCACGAGAGCCGGGATATCAATCTCTTTAAACAGGCAGTGATGGAAGGGCATATAGGGAAGCATCACTCCCAGGGTATTCAGGCCATCGGCCACACCTTCTGTAAACTCCCCCTTCTTTGTTAAAAGTACAATGGGTCTTTGCCAGGAGTTGAGTAACTTCTCCTCCATTTTATTCATCACCACATACTCTTTTGCTTCTTCAATGGTTCTGAACATCACTGCAAAAGGTTTCCCATCCCGCTTTTTCAACTCCCTGAGTTTCTTTACACTATGGGCATTAAGGGCATTACATACCAGATGATACCCCCCTGTACCCTTGATGGCCAACAACGCCCCACCTGAGAGCAGCTCACCGGTCCTCCTCAGCAGCCCGAGGATCTCTTCAATGATTTCACCACCTGCTTCAAATCTGTATACCGGGCCACAACGGTTGCATGCCACAGGTTGCGCATGAAATCTGCGATCCATCACCTCTTCGTACTCCGAACGACATTTGTCACACATCCGGAATTCCGACATGGTTGTATGGCTCCGGTCATATGGAAGATCCCTGATAATGGTAAAACGAGGACCACAGTGGGTACAATTAATAAGTGGATAGTTGATCCGGTGAGATTGGTTTTCCATGTCGGAAATACAGTCGGGACAAACTGCGATATCGGGACTAATCTCCGTCACATGATGGGATACGCTTTCACTCTGGCTGATGTAAAACGAATCAAAGATTATTGATTCAATCTGGTTTATGGTAATCGAATCGACCGAGGAGGCCAGCGGTGCATGGTCAAGGATCCGTGTTCTGAATTTCTCTATCCTCTCCAGGGTACCATTCAACATTACCACCACCCCGTCGTTCCGGTTCTCCACACATCCGAAAAGATGGTTTTCCATGGCAAGCCTGTAGATGAAGGGACGAAATCCGATCCCCTGCACCAGTCCGGTTACCAGGAGCTTGTAAGTAGCAGCCTTCATTTCAGATGTAATTTAAAAATAATTCTCAATACTTTGACCTGCAAAGTTATTTGGCATATATTTAATCTAAAATAGAAGAACAAATGTGTCTGGCAGTACCCGGAAAAATAGTTTCCATCGATCGATCCAATCCGGACTCACCAATGGCTAGTGTTCAGTTCGGAGCAACCACCAGGGATATTTCCATCCAGTGGCTCGCCGATGTGAAGGTAGGAGAATACATCCTGGCCCATGTGGGAACTGCATTGAGTAAGGTGGATGAAGAAGATGCGATGTTTACCCTGAATGCACTAAGAGAGATGGGCGAAATAGAGTAAATGTGAAGCACATTGACGAATACAGGGATAGAGAGCTGGTAGAGAAACTCGCCAGAAAAATCGGGAAGGAAGTTACCAGGAACTGGAACATTATGGAGGTTTGCGGGGGACAGACCCATGCCATCATGAAATACAACCTTCTTCAGCTACTTCCTCCCGAAATCAGCCTGATCCATGGTCCGGGTTGCCCGGTTTGCGTCACGCCCATAGAGATGATTGACCATGCCATTGCTCTGGCCAGACTGGACCGGGTCATACTCACCTCGTTTGGAGATATGCTTAGAGTGCCCGGCTCCATAAGCGACCTGCTCACTGAAAAAGCCAGGGGTGGAGATATTCGAATGGTATACTCGCCTCTTGATGCAGTTGAATTGGCTGCATCGAATTCGGAATATGAAGTGATTTTTTTTGCAGTGGGATTTGAAACCACAGCACCAGCCGTTGCATTGGCCATTCAACAGGCTAAAAAACGCAACCTGAATAATTTCTCAGTGCTGGTATCCCATGTTCTGGTACCCCCTGCCATTGAGGCTCTTCTCTCTTCGGCAGACCATCGCATCGATGCTTTTCTGGCAGCAGGGCATGTTTGCGCCATCATGGGCACACATGAATATCTACCTATTGCAGAGAAACATAGATTACCTATAGTCATTACAGGTTTTGAACCTGTAGATATTTTAATGGGGATTTTCCATGCCATTGAGATGCTTGAGCAGGGCCGGTTTGGCATTAAAAACTCCTACTCCAGGATCGTAAAACCAGAGGGGAACCAGAAAGCCCAGGATCTGCTGAAGGAGGTATTTGTTGAAGAGGAGAGGGAGTGGCGGGGAATTGGACCCATTCCCCTGAGCGGCTATATTCTGTCGGATGGATATAGTAACTTTGACGCTGTAAAACGTTACAAACTGAAAAAGGGCATTGCAGCAGATTACGGATCCTGTATGGCAGGACTGGTCCTGACAGGAAGAAAACGTCCCTCCGAATGCATAAATTTCGGAACCACATGTATCCCCGAGCGACCCATGGGAGCACCCATGGTCTCCTCTGAAGGTGCCTGTGCAGCCTATTATAAATATCACAGGTCATCTGCAAATTTGCAATGAATCGATCCTATGAATGCGAAGTCTACATACCATTTAAGCTGTCCCATCCCAAAGACCGAATATGAGCACATTCTTATGGCCCATGGAGGCGGAGGGAAACTTACCAGGCAACTTATAGAGAAGATGTTCTATTCGGGACTTGGGAACCCTATCCTGGAAAAGGGTCACGATGGTGCTTTTTTACCTTCCATTAAGGGGGAAATTGCATTTACAACCGATTCTTTTGTGGTGGATCCGGTCTTTTTCCCTGGCGGAGACATTGGCGATCTGGCAGTGAACGGAACTGTGAACGACCTGTTATGCTGTGGTGCAGAGCCTCTATATATCTCCCTGGCATTTATTCTTGAGGAGGGACTTCTGATGGAAAATCTCTGGAAAATTGTATGCTCCATTAAAAAAGCGGCTGATGCAGCTGGTGTGAAGATCGTCACCGGAGATACCAAGGTGGTGGAGAGAGGAAAGGGAGATGGGATCTATATCAATACCACAGGAATTGGCAGAATACTGCCTGAGCAGAATATCTCCCCTGAAAATAGCTGCGAAGGAGATGTGGTGATCATCAATGGCCACATTGGGAACCACGGCATTGCCATTATGTCGGCCCGAAAAGGATTAAAACTGAACACTCATGTAAAAAGTGATACCCAGTCTCTCAGTGGAATGATGATGGATCTTTTCAATAAAGTTCCGGGGATACATGTATTGAGAGATCCCACCCGGGGTGGACTTGCCAGCTCCCTCAATGAGATTGCTCAAAGTTCAAAGAGCGGAATCACACTTTACGAATCGAGTCTTCCCATCAATGAAGGAGTCAGGGGAGCCTGTGAGATTATGGGATTCGACCCCCTCTATATTGCCAACGAAGGTAAAATGGTGGTAATCCTTCCCCAGGAGAGCGCCCAGAAGGCTCTCGCTATCATGCGTTCCCATAAGGAAGGAACCGAAAGCAGGATTATTGGCAAAGTAACCTCCTCCCATCCGGGAATCCTTCAGATGGAAACCACCATAGGCACCCACCGCATTGTGGATATGATCTCGGGTGAACAACTTCCCCGAATCTGTTAATCCCTGTGTGAGAACAATAGGTTCGATTTGGTGTTTAACACTCAAATCATCTAAATCCTATACCATTCTATGTATTCCCGGATTCTGTTAGTGATCATCTTCTCTGCTCTATTCTGCAATGAGCTCAATGCCCAGCGTGGAACCATTACCGGACTGGTCATAGAATCCATGGAAGAGATTCCCCTGCCCTATGCCCAGGTTGGATTGTACCGGGCAAGCGACTCCACTCTATTGGATGGAACCATTACAGATCCGGAAGGCACCTACGAACTAACCAGGGTAAAAAATGGTAGTTATTACCTGGAGATCAGCTATATTGGTTATAAAACCGCTTATTTGGGCCCCTTTTCAGTTTCGTCAGAACAACCCCGCTTTTTGGCCGAACCTGTTGAGCTTGAAATCAATGTATCCAACCTGGATGAAGTTGAAGTAGTTCATCAGCTTGATCAGGCCAAGCGTAAGATCGACCGGCAGGTATATAATGCAGATCAGTTTCAGACCGCCTCCGGAGGGACTGCTGTGGATGTCCTGGCGAGTATACCTTCGGTAATTATTGGTCCCGATGGTGAAGTTTCGCTAAGAGGAACCAGTGGATTTCTGGTCTACCTTAACGGGAAACCCACCCAGATGGAAGCCTCTGTTTTACTCTCCCAGATCGCAGCCAACTCCATCGACCAGATAGAGGTGATTACAGTGCCCACTGCTCAGTATGATTCCCAGGGAAAAGGGGGAATCATTAATATTACCACCCACCAATCGGCCCTCGATGGCACCTACCTTAATGCAGGTGCCATGGTTGGAGGCGCCCCGTGGAATGAAAGTGCCGATCCCTTTCGTTATGGCGGGAACCTCTCCTTTACACATCAGAAGGAGCGGTTCAAATTATATGGTGGGGTGGATTACAGCAGCAGGGATGTGAGGGGTTCCAGAGAGGGGAAGGCCCGGATTCTTCAGGACGATGGTTCCTACTACTGGATGGTGGCCGACGGACCAAGACCCGAATGGCACCAGAATTATTCGGGCCGGCTGGGTATGGACATTGATCTTACCGAACGGGATGCCATCAGTGCCGGTTTCTACCATGGCAAAAAAATTGAGGGTCGGTATGCCGGTTATATCTACGATAATTTCTATGGAGATATTGAAGAAAACAGATTGGGAGATCCGCGCGATAACGTGATTTTCAATCCCAATGACCACGTACGAGTGGGTTTATTCACTACCGCATCGCTTGATTATACACATCAAACCGAGGGAGGAGGCACTTTAAAAACCTCTTTTCTTTTTGAATCCAGTGACCTTTACAGCGATCTGCTTAATGCCAACATATCAAATATGGAAGAGAATTATGGAGACACACTGTTGGCATATAGACAACACGACGACAATCCCCTGAAGGGATACCGCATGGATTTCACCTTCTCTCAACCCTTCAGAACCGATCATACCTTTTCTGTAGGCTATCAACCCCAGTACTTAAATCAGCAGGGGGTATTTCAATTCGATACCCTGGACATCCACAACAAGGTCTGGAATCCTTATAACGAGTTTGAAAACCAGACGGAGCTTACCCGTTGGATCCATGCCGGATTTGTGAACTTCCAGGGATCATTCAGCGCATTTGAATACATAGCCGGGCTCAGGGTGGAATATATGGACCAGCTCTATTATGTAGAGAATCCCGATTATCTGACAATTTTCGACAGGCCCACCACCAGCGACAATGTGGTGAAAAAATTGGATTTCTTCCCCGTCTTACACCTTCAGTACAATTTGAATGACAACGATCACCTTCTGGCAGCCTTCTCAAGGCGAATCAACCGTCCACCCACCAAAAACATGGCTCCGTTTTTGCTCAGAAGGCACTATGAAGTTTTCCTGGTGGGCGATCCCAGCCTGAAACCCGAATATGCCAGTCTGGCCGAGTTAAGCTATACCAATGGGTTTGGTGATTCAGAGATTACATTTACAGGGTTTTATCGCAAAACCAACAATGCCATCTACCGGGTCAATACCGTGCTTTACGAAGAGGATACTGATTGGTACCACGGCAACTCGGTATTAATTCGCAGCTATACCAACTCCGGAAATAACCAGGCTTTTGGGGGAGAACTAACTGCAGATCTGAAGCTGACCAACTGGTGGAAGCTCTACCTGGGTGGATCGCTGTACCACTTTACCATCAATGGCGAGATCTTTGAATTTCAGGTGGATCAGCAGAGCACCAACTGGACACTAAATGCAAATACCTCTATATCCATTGCATCCCAGTTCCGCCTCTTCTGGGCACTGTCGGTCCAGTCAGCCACCGTCACCGCTCAGGGGTCAGACGACCTCTTCTATATGTCGGATGCCTCTTTAACCTGGACCCCAAAAAACCTGGCAAATCTGAACCTTCAATTCAAGGTGCTGGATACCTTTTCATCCAATGATAAAGGATTGACCACAGAAGGATATGACCAGACAGGGACGCAGGTCTTTCACCAGACCACGGTCTACCATCGGTACGGGCCCATCCTGGAACTAAACCTGACCTATACCCTGAATACCTCCCTGCAAAAGAAAAAGAAACTGGATAGCACCTTTGGTAAGGAGGAATTTTAGTACTGAGTACTAGCCACTGAGTACTATTTCAACAAAGAGGTGAGCCTGGTCTGGTCCAGGATTTGCACCTGCTTGCCTTCTGTCCGGATAATCCCCTCCTGATTCATTTCACTGATGGCCCTGCCCACTGAAGGACGAGCCACACCAAATAGTTCTGAAAGCTGAGCCTGAGAATGGGAAAACTGCATAGGTCCTGTCCCCTCTTTTTTTGAGAGATCGAGAAGGTATTGTGCAAGTTTACCTTTGATGGTAGAGAAGGAGAGAAACCTGATCTTATTGGAAAGAAACTGACCCCGGCTGGATACAATATTCACAAAGTTTCGCAGGACCCGTCCACTGGTTTGCATCATCTTCAGGAATTCATCCCTGGGAATGGAGAGGATCTTTACATCAACCCCAGCTGTTATATTCACCGGGTACCTGTTATGCTTTCCAAAGAGAAAGGCCGGGGCCAGGGGTCGAGGGGGCTCAATGTCCTCAATCTTAATCACCTTACCGGCAAAATCAACCATTTCGCCCTTCACATGTCCATGAACTATTATGTGCATAAAGCCTATCTCATCTCCAGCCGCAGCTACCAGTTCTCCTTTTTTGAATGATCTGATCCGGCAGGAGCAGAGAGCCAGCAAACCGGAAAGCTCCTCTCTGGTTAACCCCAAAAAAAGCGGGCACTCCTGTACAATCGGAACAAACTCTTCTGATATTTTCCCCATCTCCCTCATATAACCCTTTCCATATGGAAAATGTTTATTTCCCATATGGTTTACAACCATTCAAACCTTATCTTTGTCCACTCTTTATGGAAATTCTTTATTAAACGTATCCATTTCCTTCAACAGACGTATCAATCATTTATGAGATCGGTTTTTATATCAACAGTTATTATTGGGTTATCTGTTATTCCTCATTTGCTGTTTTCTCAGCAGAACAATGAAACAACCTGGAACGACAGCACCCTGCTTCCCCTGTTAATAATCGATACCTATGGTGCAGAGATTCCCGACGAACCCAGGATAAAAGCCCATATGGGGCTGATCCACAATGAAACAGGGGATTATAACAAATTGGAGGATCCCTTCTCTGAATACGACGGACAGATTTCCATTGAGCGTCGGGGTGAATCATCCCAATACTTCTACCCAAAAAAATCCTTCAGCATTGAAACACAAAACAGCGATGGCAGCAATAACAATGTCTCTTTACTGGGATTGCCCGAAGAGAATGATTTTGTCCTCAATGCACCTTATGGCGATAAAAGCCTCATGAGAAATGTCTTATCCTATGGGCTTTTTGATAAATTTGGCCACTATTCACCACGTACCAGGTTTGTGGAGGTAATCCTGAATGGCGACTTCCAGGGGCTTTACGTACTTACCGAGAAAATCAAAAGGGATAAAAACCGGGTCGATATAGCCAAAATTGTACCCAAAGACACCACCGCTGAGGATATTTCTGGAGGATACCTGCTCCGAATAGATAAAATTTCTAGCATGGAACCCTATGAATATTGGGAATCCACCGTAAATCCACTTTTTCCCGAGAAAAACAAGATAATTTATCAATTTTTTGATCCGGATTACTATGAACTCACATTGGCTCAACGAGATTATGTAAAAGGATATATGCAGGAGTTTGACGAGGCTCTGGTGGGTGACAACTTCAAAGATCCGGCAACAGGCTATCGCTCCTATCTCGACATTCCCTCCTTTGTCGACCTGATGATTCTCAATGAGTTCACCAAAGATGTGGATGCCTTTCGCCTGAGTCACTATTTCTATAAACAAAAAGTTACAAAGGGAGGAAAACTGGTAAGTGGACCGCCCTGGGATTATAACCTCACTTTTGGGAACAGCGATTTCACCACAGATTTTCACCTGCCGGAAAATTGGATTTATCCCCACCGCGTTGCTATCTACTGGTGGGACAGGGCTATGCAGGATCCGTGGTTTGCCAACCAGCTGCACTGCCGTTGGGATGAGCTCTATGAAACGGTGATGAGTCCGGAAAGCATGAGTGCCATGATTGACAGCACCTATCTGGCACTTGACCGAGCCACAGAAAGAAATTTTACACGCTGGCCCATACTGGGAACCTATGTCTGGCCAAACAGTTTTGTAGGGACAAGCTATGGACATGAAATGGGCTTTCTCAGAATCTGGATTGGGGACCGCCTGAACTGGATGAACGACAGATGGGGGGGAATGTGCCTTGTTGCTTCTGACCAGGCTACTCAGCTCATATCTGATCCCAGGCTAAAGGTCTTTCCAAATCCATCCGACCTTTCCAATACTTACCTCTCCCTCTCCCATTATTCAGCAACTGAACTCTCCATCAGGCTTTACGACCTGAGTGGGAAAAGAGTATATCAAACTGAAATTACATACAGTGGTTCTGAATATGCCTTTCCACTGCCCAACCTCTCCTTTCTCCCCTCAGGAATTTACACCCTGGAGGTCACCGACGGGCAATCCCTCAGAGAGATCACCAAACTTCTCAAACAGTGATCTTAGAGCCTGTAGGAGTAACCCAGTGCAAGTACATGAATTTGAAGTGGATTCACACTGTTAAATTCATTCTCAAAAATATACCTCAGGCTTATCCTTGATTGCCTTCCCAGGTTATATTGAGTCCCGGCAACCAATCGAATTTTATAAAGGGGCCTGCCATAACGGTCGTCGAAACGAATCCAATTCTCCAGCGAACCAAAAATCCCCAGGCGGGTTCCGAAAAAATCATGTGCTGCTTTGATCCTCTGCCGGCTAACAAAATTATTTTCGCTGAAATAACCAATAAAGAAAATATCTTCAAAACCATACTGAAACCTCAGTC
>JAOZUK010000255.1 GCA_029938715.1 Bacteroidales bacterium
TCAGGTATACTTATGGAGCAAGCATTTTCGGCGGTATCGACAAGGAAACTGAAATTTTTGCCACAGCATCTACCCGTCATTACTCTATAGGCATTCATCCTTATATAGATTATAATTCACGATGGGTAGGCGGCGGATTGGGAGCTAGCATTGGAAACCTGAATTATGTTGCGACAGCTCCTTTTGATGAGCATTCAATTAGTTCGGGAATAAAAACATTTCCCTTTCTTCCATCTCTCAAATTACGGCTGGGACCCTATGATATCATTGATTTGGAATATAAATTCCTGGATGAATTTCCTACCCAGTTTCCAGTTCCCACCCATCAAATAAGTTTGGGAAGCAGCTTCGGCATGCATAATGGTACAGGTATTCGAATAGGTACAGCACCGCCGGAGGAAAGCTTTTTTGTCAACGCAAATGTGCTGATCAAGAGAAAGTTCATGATCCAGGCAAAATATATGCATACCTATTTTCGATATGGAAGCAGTAACTTCTTTTCGTTTGGATTGAGTTACCGTCTTCCCGCTCATCCCAAAGCCCCTGAAATAACACAAGGGAATTGATTTAAACAATCAGGCCAGGTGAATACCACTGTTCCATCCATCTCGATAGGATGGCTGCATCCAAGCCAGGTTTTTTCCCTGGTAGAAGGGCTGCAATGCCAATCTCAATTCTTCCATTTCCTGAGCCTCAAGGGGTTCAAAATTTCGAATGACCTCCAGGTTGGATTCCAGGACTTTCATGCTGTCGATTCCAATATTAATCATATGAAACTCCTTCAATGTCAGGGCATATTTCACCAGGTCGGTGGCAGCCAGTCCATTTACGGTCTCCCGTGGACGGATCACTTTCATGGCCACCACACCCATCCCCTTTTTCATGGCATAGGGCGCAGGCAGCTCTTCGAACTTCTCGGTTCCTTCGGGCGACTGGTGGTTCAGGGCCATCATCATCACTTCAAAATCGTATAGCTCAGCCGCTCTCTTCATTCCTTCGGCTGTGGCATGACCCGTAAATCCAATGTGTTTGATTGTGCCTTCGCTTCTGTATTGATGCAACACCTCAAGTACATTTCCCTTTTCGCCCAGCTGTTCAGCATCTTCCACCGAATTGATGGAATGTACGTGCATCAGATCGATTCGATCGGTCCCTAACCTCTTTAGACTCTGCTCTATACTCTTTTTGGCATCCTCGGCACCCCTGTCTCCGGTTTTGGACACCAAAAAAACCCTGGATCTGTGGTTCTTCAGGATCTTACCAATTCGCTCTTCACTGGAGATCTGATCATTTCCATAACTGGAAGCAGTATCCCAGTAATAGAGTCCCTGGTTAAGTGCATATTCCAGGATTTCCAGTGCTTTATCATCTTCCTTAATGGTCATCCAGCGACTCCCACAACCAAATCCCATCACAGGAACCTTCTCTCCCGTATTACCAAGTTTTACGGTGGGCAGTCCTTTAGAATCGTAAGGTGAATTATTAGCACATCCTGCTGCGGGTACTATGGTTACAGCTGCTGCCGCAACTGCCGTGGTTTGCACAAATTTCCGTCTTGTGATTTTTCTGGCCATGATGATTCTTTTTTAGCTTAGTTGGACTTATCCCGAACAAGATAACCATAAACCTCAATCCAATCAAGACGAGAGCATGCGATACTCTGTCCGCCTGTCATTAAATCTGTAAATCCAATCTCCTCCACTTTAGAAAGATCAGGATTCAGGACTGGTTTCTGTTCGGTGATTGTATTCATATCGATGCCATACCAATGCATATCGGCCAGGTTAAACTCACTGATCCGCCAGTCCGACGAAGCAGCATCCGCCTCCTTACTTACCAGCCAGGTACCATCGTCCAGTTTAATTAATAAGTGCAACTCCCTGAATCCAAATTGTTTGGATCTCCACTTCACCCTGGCATAACGGGATAAATCCACCAGATGGTCTTTATGTTTAAGGGTTACAGCCCAGTTTCCGGTGCACAGACCCGACCAGATATAGAATGGATCATCCACAGGAGTGTCGTGGTGACTCTTCTTTATGCTGTCCTTACCCGGGCCATATAAACCCACAATCAGGGATGGGTTATTTACATGATTCTGGTTCAGAGGTATTTCAGCAGGTATCTCTTTCCAGTCCTCCCGAAAGAACAGGCCGGGTCGGTATCCCGATTCCTGGGCAATGCCCGTCTCCAGAAAAAGAATCAATCCTGCTGCGATGAATACTATAGAACTTAAAAGTCTCATATATTTCTTATTTAAAGATTCCATTGCTTACAAATGCAATTTTTTTGCTGTCGGGCGACCAGCTGGGCACATTCATGGTTCCCTGTCCCCCGTATACGTAGCCAATAACCCTTGGCTTCATATCCTCCACCGACATAAGCCTCAGATAGACCCTCTTATAAAAAGGATGGGGAACCCACATCGGTTAAATGATCAAAGAAACCAGTTTTTGGTCCCTGAAACTGGGCCATTAGTATAGAGTTTGTCATCATGATTATCAAAATTGGCAAGCTATGTAGTTTTGTCATGTTATTTTTTTATTCAAGTTCTTCAGGTACAGCAACCCTGTAAGTGATACCCTGAGTTGTGCCTCTGTAGAATCTTAAGGTTTTTTTATCTACAAAAGAGAAAAACGATGGAATAACCACCGAACGGCCAAAGGCTTCAGCCAATGAGGTAATGTTCTGTTCTCTTTGCCATTGCATAATTGCTTCTGTGGCATCGTGTTTCAATCGTTTCTGTACACTCTCTTTCACTTCCCTGATGCCATTGTATGCATCCTCCAGTTCGTCCCGAAATGCGTTGATGGCCTCCTGTTCACTTACCATTCCACTTTTCCGGGATTCCATGCTAAAATGGAGATTCAGATCAATCTCCTCCACCTTGTAGTTTTTCTGAAGTATTTTATAAAAAATCCCCAGTTCCTTTTCAGCTGATATTTCCAACAGTGGAGCTGTGAACTGAAACGAGAGAATGAAAACCAGGTATTTGTCAGAATTCAGTTCTCCATGTTTTGCTTCAAGCAGTCCCGTGTTTAAATAATGCAGGAAATCCTTTATAAAAGCCTCTTTTTTTGAAGGTGAAAAGTAGTGTTCCAGTGGAGGTTTATGCTCCTCTTCATGTGAACAGAGAGAAACAATCTCATCGATGGTTACAGCACGTAATCGGTGTTCTGGGCGGGGTTCTGGTTGCAGGGAAAGTCGCATGTCTTTAGTGTGGTATTTATATTTTCAACCTGATTTTGATTTTACCCAGTAATCCGGTAAGCTGTATAATCAGTATGGAGAATATCAGCGACTTGATAATTCCCACTCCTCCTGTGGTAAGTGTAGCAGGTAATACCAGACCGGATATAGTCATCAGGGCATATACATAGTAAGGAATCAAGTAACAGGTAAGTGTACTGTAACCAGCAGGTTTGATCACATCAGCCCATTTAGTGATGCCCAATTTGTCTGAGACCAGGTAGAGTACAGCAAACCCTATGGCGGTGATACCAGCACAAATTGCGGTCCAAGACGGAGTAGCCTGGATTTTTGAAATTCCCCATTCCGGCCTGGTGAGAAATCCAAATAGCAGTAACAGGAGGGCGAATCCCAGCAGCATGGGCACCAGGTAATTCATTTTCCCCTTCTCCTGCAACTTGATCAAAAGAGAAGTAACCAGCACTCCACACATGACACTGGCATAATTGGAGGCACTCACCACCAGCTTGATTGAAAAGGTAAAAGGAGTGGAAAACTCATTGATATTAAGCAGGAAAAGCACAAAGAGAACCACCGCAATCCACCAGGGACGTTTACCCAGAAAAAGATAGACCAATGCGCTCAACAGGTAGCCCCAGCCGATCAAGCCCAGGATTCCCCACCAGTGCACACGCATCCAATGAGTTTCGCCATCTCCGGTTCCCACATAAATAATGGCCAGGAAGAGCAGGATCATCCAGCCCAATCCCTTCATCATCCATGGTGGAATTTTTCCAAATACCTTCTCCCGGTAGATGTTCCAAATAAAGAAGAAAGCCAGGGTCATTAATATCTGATAAACAGACTTACTAATAATAAGATTCTCTCTATCAATATTTTCCAGATTCACCATAAACACACCCATGATCAGTAGTGCAAGGGTTCTTTCAATGATGTGTCTGATCACCACTGCTTTTGAGTCGCCCTTTTTAAACCTTGCCCTGATGGCGTGAGGGATGGAGAGACCCACAATAAACAGAAAGGCAGGAAAAACCACATCTGCCAACCCCATTCCATCCACATCGGCGGCTTTATGCCCCAGCCACTCAGGGATATCAGTAAGTGTCCAGAGGTCATTTACAAAGATCATCAGCATCATGGTAAGTGCCCTGAGAATGTCAATGGATTTCAGTCGTATGGCTGGCATGTTTAGTTTTTATAGAAATCCATGATTGCTTTGAGGCTACCTATCTGGCCCGTGGTGTCGGCACCGGGTTCCTCAGAATAATACTGGTCCAGAAATGAGCTTGCGGGGCTCCAAACGGTTTGCATAAAACCAAAATAATGATCCTTAACCCTCTCCACACTATTGGAACGAAAAGATTCCATCATCTTAAGCTGCTCCCTGGTTATCTCCGGCGTGCGCCATGGACAGGTAATGACTCTGAATCCCTTCAATGCAAATAGTGCAGCTGTAGGATCGGCCCTTTCATAGTGCCAGTCACAGATCACTACATCTTTTGAGATCATATCTATGGCCCGGTGGGTTTCATTTTCACTGGCTTCCCACATACCCAGACCTGTAGTATGCCCATCGATAAGCCTGTCTCCCCAGATCCATAATTCCTGTTGATTTTCAGCCAGATGGTATGCAATCTTATTGACTTCCCCTGCAAATAATTCAGCCTTATCCTTTCCGTGGCAACGAGGGCATTCATCTTCGCCAAGGTAAAAGACCTCATCCATGCCAGCATGAAAGGCATCAGCTTCAAAAGCCTCCAAAATCTCATCCACCAGTGCAAATACCACCTTGTGGACCTCCGGATGCAATGGACAATAACTCTTGCAATAGAGCCCATCCTCATTGGGCCATTCATACTCCTCCGGTAGCACTACTGATGGATTTTCGTCAAACTGTGGGTAGGCTGTGAGCAAGTTCTCCATGGTGCTGTGCCAGGATTGGTGTCCAAGCAAATTGATCTGCGGAATGATGTTTATTCCCAGGGTTTGTGCTGTAGAAACAAGCCTCTTCACATCCTTTTTTGTGAGCGGGTCTTCATCTCTCAGATTGGGATAGGACTTGAATGCATAATTGAAATCTACCCTCAGCACCAGGGTATTTATACCCCCGGGGGCCAGCTCCTCTTCCAT
>JAOZUK010000708.1 GCA_029938715.1 Bacteroidales bacterium
AGTGAACCAAATTCCCCGATCGGAAGAGGATATACAAAGACTGATTGCCGAGCGGAAAGAGCGGCTAAAGGAGCTTACCTGCATCAATGAAACCACCCAGATCATCAAGGAGAACCGCTCCATTGGTGAAACACTTACACAGATATCCCAGATCCTGCCCAGGGCATGGCAGTACCCGGAAATGACAGTGGCCCGTATCTGGCTTGAGGGAGAAGAGTATACCAGCCTGGGATTTAGGGAAGGCCATTGGAAACAATCTCAGAAGTTTGAGACCATTGATAGCCGGAAAGGAGAGATCGAGGTATTCTACCTGAAGGAGTTCCCCGAATTGGATGAGGGACCCTTCCTGAAGGAGGAACGTCAGTTGATAGAGAACCTTTCCAGTATCATCTCCAACTACCTGAACAGCCAGGAAGCACTTAAAATTCTCCATAAGACCATGGAGGAAGATACAGTCAGGCAGGAGATCACCAGGTTCCAGCACCCCCGGGAGGTAAATTCAAGAATGCTTCTCCAGAAATTCCTGAGCAAGCAGAATGCCAACCGCGATATCTTTCATGACCTGATGCGTTACAAGGTGAAGGAGATCCTTCTGGTAGCCACCCTGTATGATGCCTTCAGCATTGAAAAGGAGGGCCGTTTTTCAGAACATATCCTGGGAGAGTACTCACAGCTGAACTTGACCTCCATGCCAAGGGTGACAGGGGTTTCCAATTACGATGAGGCCATCGAACAGCTGAATTCCCGCCATTTTGATATTGTGATATTGATGATAGGAACCGATAAGGTGACACCCATGCAGGTATCGGCGAGGGTGAAGCGTGATTTCCAATACATTCCCATCTATGTGTTGCTGAACAACGACAGGGAGGTCTCATCCTTTAAGGAAACCAATCCTGAGTTAAGCAATATTGACCGGCTCTTTGTGTGGAACGGGGATTCGAGCATCTTTTTTGCCATGGTGAAACACCTTGAGGATAAGGTGAATGTGGAAAATGACACGGAACAGGGACTGGTGAAGGTGATCCTGCTGGTGGAGGATTCGGAGATATACTATTCACGTTACCTACCCTTGCTATATAGCACGGTACTCGAGCAGACCAAGCGGATTATCGATGATGTGAGTACAGATGAGTTGTTCAAGGTATTGCGACTCAGGGCCCGGCCCAAGATCCTGCTGGCCACTACCTATGAAGAGGCCATCGGGATGGTAAAGAAATACCAGGAGTCACTGCTATGTCTCATCAGTGATGTGAAATTTGACAAAGATAATATCCTGGATGAAAATGCAGGATTCAGTCTTGTGGTGAAGGCCCGGGAGATGATCAAGGGATTGCCCACGGTGATTCAGTCCTCTGACATCAAAAACTCCAGGCGGGCATTCGAGCTGAAGTCCACCTTTATAAACAAGAACAGTGAAACCCTGCTGCAGGATATACGCAATTTTATTATGCATCACCTGGGTTTTGGGAATTTTGTCTACCGGGATTCGGGGGGAC
>JAOZUK010000709.1 GCA_029938715.1 Bacteroidales bacterium
TACATAAGGCTTTTCGCACTTGGCATATCATCAGCAATCCTCGGCTTTGTCTTTAATGATATCTCTCTTCAATTATTAAATATCCCCTATATAGGATGGCTGTTTTTTCTGATTTTGCTATTGATCGGCCATTCTATCAATCTCTTTCTGGCAACGCTTGGAGGAATCATTCATCCCATGCGTCTCACATTTGTAGAATTCTATAAGAATGCCGGGTTTCAGGGTGGCGGGAAAAAATATGAACCATTTAAAATTAATCATTAGTATCATTTAAAAAAAGAAAAGAATTATGGAAAATACACTACTTAATGGTGCCGGATACATCCCTGTAATCCTTGCCTACACAGGATTGGCTCTTATGTTGGTTTTGGCAGGTATCGGAAGTGCCACTGGAGTATCCATGGGAGGAAATGCCTCCATCGGGGCTCTTAAAAAGAATCCGGATGCTTTTGGTAATTACATGCTTTTGAGCGCATTACCAGGGACACAAGGCCTGTATGGCTTTGCAGGTTTTTTTGTTATAAACTCACAGGGAGTGGTTAATGCTGCCATGTCTATGACTCAGGGAGTTGCCATTTTGGCTGCAGGCGTGGCTTTAGGTTTTGTGGGACTCTTCTCTGCGATGAAACAGGGTAGTGTGACTGCCAACGGTATCGCTGCTATTGGTTCAGGGAATGATGTATTCGGAAGTACAATGATTCTCGCAGTTTTTCCTGAATTGTATGCAATCATTGCCTTTGCTGCAACTTTTATTATCAGTACCAGTTTATAAAAGGATCCCGGGATTTTTTATCTTTAGCCTATTGTGGCTATGCGAAAAAAGATTTTTTTTAAAAGGGCGGTAATTCTTACACTTGTTGTTTTTAGCCTTTTTGTATTCGGTGCTGTTTATTTTGTTTTTCAAAGCAGTATGAAAATGGATGCACAGCATATTCGTGTTATCTCTCTCTCTGCGAATATCGAGGCTGAAATACTGGAAACACGGATTTTAATCGATGATCTTATTTTAAGAACTGATTCAAACAATCTGAACGATCTCCGCAGAAGTCTGGATACAATGAAAACAGGACTGGAAGAACTAAATATCGTTTTTACAAATGAGTTCAAAAAGTTTAATAACAACGATTTAGAAGAGTTCAGCATTGAATACAAAAGATTGTCTGTGAGACTTTCCGCACTTGAAGAATACATAGCGAATGACAACAATCTCACTGTCAGGGTTTCTAAAGCCTTTCTGGTGAGTGCTTTTTCGGATTTTAACCTGAGTTACCGTCAATTCGAGCTCTTTCTTCACAGGTACCTTTTTGATAATACCATTCGGTATAAAAGAGAGATTTTTGGTGTAATGACATTCATCTTTCTTGTGGTGTTGCTGGCAGGATATTTAATTATTCGTTTGATTGATCAATTAATTATTGCGGATCGCACACTCATACAAAAGACCATTGAAGTTGAGAACCGGGAAAGACAAAGAATAGCAAGCGATCTTCACGATAGT
>JAOZUK010000710.1 GCA_029938715.1 Bacteroidales bacterium
GGATAGTAGTTGAGTTTTTTTCGTCCTGTTGCACTAAAGAACACCTGTGCAACTTTGTGAATACCCAGTATCCTTAAAAGCTCTGTAACATCATCCAGTGTACCGTAATTCAATATAAACTCCACCAGCACATCTTCACTGATATTCTCTTCTTATCTTTCGGGGTATACCAGAATAGATTGCTGTGTTTTCGTATGAATGCCTTTACTGCCGGACTGTTCATTGTGTTTTATTAATACATAAATATCACTAATTTAAGGGGATCATTTATAACACTGATAATTTACCACCAAAATCTGTTCGCGATGAAATACAAAAATGTTATTAGAGGAACAATGGCCCTTATCCTGATTTGTTTATTGTTTCAACAGTGTAGTCAAACGAATGATAACACATATCAGTCTTTAATGAACTTTGCCGAGGAAATCAAGGTAATCAATACCCACGAACACCAACACTGGCCAGAGGAAAATGGTGCTCTTACATACCGTCTGATTCATCTGATTAACAGCAGCTACCTGATGTCTGATATTGTTTCTGCCGGGGGGCAAAAAATGGATTGGGGAAGATTGGACACCATAACCCTTCCGGAGTATTGGAAGGTTAATGGAGAGGCATTGGATTATTCCCGGAGCACCAGCTACTACAGTCATTTTATTAAGGGATTTCAGAAGCTCTATGATTTCGATGACCACTACTTTATGGAAAGCAATTTTCGTCATCTTTCATCTCAGGTCGAGGAGAACTATATTGACTACAGGAAATGGTTTGATAGTGCATTTCAGAAGGCAGGTTTTGAACTGATGTTCCTGGATCAGTATTGGAAGCCCTTCAATACTGAGGTGGTTGAACCATACTATGCTCTTGTTTTTCATATTAATCCGCTGGTAATGCAATCAAGCAACCGTCCTGAAGCTGAGGAAGAACTCCAGGGAATCTTTGAAGAAGCCAGAGAGGATGGATTCGACTATTCTACGCTGGATGAATACCTGAAATATTGCGATCATCTTTTCACGAAGAATATTGAAAAAAATGCAGTTTGTGTGAAAAATTCCATGGCCTATTCCAGATCACAGTATTTTGAGGATGTACCCTATGAGGTAGCCAGTAATCTGTATGCAAAACCTTCAGCAAGCTTAAGCGCTGATGAGGCCAGGAAGATTCAGGACTTTCTGTTTCACTGGATCATTCAGAAGTCGATCGAATCAGATCTTCCCATCCAGATTCATACCGGATATCTTGCAGGAAATGGCAACACGCTGGATAATGGGAAACCTGTAAAATTGAATAACTTATTTCTGAAATATCCGGATGCAAAATTTGTCCTGTTTCATGGAGGATATCCCTGGACAGGAGAGTATGCTGCCCTGGGTAAAATGTTTCCAAATGTGTTTCTTGACCTGGTGTGGTTGCCACAAATATCGAGGGAGGAAGCAATTCATGCACTGGATGAAATGTTTGATTGCGTTCCTTACAATAAATTTTTCTGGGGTGGTGA
>JAOZUK010000711.1 GCA_029938715.1 Bacteroidales bacterium
ACGTTTCCCGATGCCTTACGGTTACGGTTTTATCCCGGTTATCTACACGAGGTAATTGGGAGAGAGCGTCGGGCTTCCACGTTCCGTATAAATGACCAATGTATGGGGTTAGGCTCATCCTGTCTGCCGGCTGATCTACGTTCCCGTATAAGCTGCGTTAAACGCTTATAACTTGTCAGCACACCTTTTGGTACAGAGCGTATCATTCTCTTTTTCGCTCCTTACCGTCTCTCGACAGTTGCGGAGTGTTCAATTACTTTAGCCATACCCATAAACCCATGCCCTTAATCGGCTTTGAGACTCCGAAGACTGTCCACCTCACGGTATTTAGCCCCGTTTTGAGGATACTCGATCCAAACGTTTGGTACAATTTCCCGGGAGCTTCAACCAATAATGGCTGCACCATACATCAGTTGTCCCGGTAGGGTACTGCTGGGGAAACAGCAGGTTTTATCAAAGAACTAACTCTCAGTAAAACTATCATTTATACGACTTCGTGTCGCAATAACGGTCCGTGTAAATTATCGTACAACTGGCGCACCTTTTGCCTTTTCGCAAAAGGCGTGACAGGCAGTATGGAATTTACACATTGTTAGCTGCTTTTATTTCTCAATTCTCTAAGTTCTTCTTCGTTCAAATTAACAGCTTTGTTAATTCGGTCTATACTTGGGAAATTAGTTGCAATCATGAGCATTGAAATGACCGCTATCACTATTGGCATAGGATTTTGGGTCACCATGAAGATTACTATTGCAAACAATGCAACACCATTCCAGGGTGAAGTTTTATAGATAAGAATTGTTTGATATGCATTCAACTTTCCCTGCAAGCCCTCTATTGGTGGATTATTCTTCAGCATTAGTTTAGGCAAATACACGCCTGCTGGTCCCGCGCCCAAGGTGAGAATGATCAATACTAGATGCATAGGATCATCTATATTGAATCGGAAAGGAGCCATTTCTTCTGTCATTTGCAGAGTAACTAAGAGGAATGCAACTATTCCTATTAATATCGAGATTAGGATTGTCCTAGCCGTCTTTAAGGATCCTTGAGATTTTATTCCATTCATGCCGATTTGCTCTTTAATATTTTTATAATTGCAGCTAACGTTATGTACATACACTAGTTTAAATGGCACGATCTTTTGCCCTTTCTGCAAAAGACGTGACATGCAAAATTGGGTATGTATGATGTTCTGTGGCGTTGGGGTTCCTGCATATTTTCGTTATTAGCAGCGAGTCATCGGAAGAATTTTTGGTTTATACACTTGTGTATGAACAGAAAATTCTGCCGAGAATCCTCGTAGGATTGTCTATTTCTTTTATCATTTAGCATTGCGGCTTGATAGGGGAATGGTTGATCTTTTTGTATGTCTCTATAACTTGATAAATCGATCTTGCGGCTAAGCAAGCTTGCCTTAGCTTCGTTTATCAAGTTATGGGTTTGATCGTACATTTTCAAGCAGTTCGCTATGTTATCTAAAATCGACTTT
>JAOZUK010000712.1 GCA_029938715.1 Bacteroidales bacterium
TAGATGCCCGCTATAACTGGTGGGGCGGTCTGGCCACTGCCCAGATGGATGGTGGTAATAATCCGAAAAATATTACACGTATTTATGATATCTTTGATAACGGTACCAAGGGCAGTGTCGATTACAGTGAATGGCTAAGCACTGTCCAGACTTTCACCACTGAACCTGTTTCGTCTATCATCGAACCCGTGGACGGGCTGCAGTCAAAAGGCGGCACTATAACCATTAAAGGGATTGCATCAGCGATCGCCGGTATCGATCGTGTGGAGATTTCCGTCGACAATGGTCAGAACTGGCAGCTTGCCGGCGGTAAGACAAGGTGGAGTTATAGCTGGGAGAATCCAGTAGATGGTGCCTATATCATTCTCTCCAGGGCAATTGATCTGGACGCTAATTTTGAGATACCAGGAGCAGAGCACAATGTAACCATTGATTCAACTTTGCCGACTACTACTGGAACTCTCAGTGGTGATGAAAACTGGTCGGGTGAAATTGTTTTGACCGGCGATGTGACAGTACCGGAACATGTCACGCTGAATATTGGAGCCGGCGCCACCATCCGGTTCCAGGCGCTCTCCGATGATAGATCATTGGGAACAGACAGTTCCAGAAGCGAGCTTATCATTAGAGGTAATTTGATTGCTCATGGTACTCTCGCATCCCCAATTATCTTTACCTCCAGTTCCTTGAGTCCAGCGAAGAATGACTGGGTGGGAATACGTGTGCTCAGCAGGGGCAGCCTGAACCTTTCTCATTCTACCATAGAATATGCAGCAAACGGCATCGACTATAGTTTGAGTTCCGGGATGGGTGAGATGTCGGTGACTAATTGCCTGATCCACAAGTTGAGTGGAATTGGTATTAAGACAACTGTTGCCAATGGTAATACCGTATTCAACGGTACCTTTATCTCCAATGAGATTACCGAGACCAATGGCAACGGTATGTATCTTTATACTCATACCAGCGGCAGGTCGGAGCTTGATGTTTCCGGCAATATAATACACCATGTGGCGGGGTACGGGATTCATTTGTATACATATAACTCAGCCCAGGCAAACGGAATTGTCAGCGATAATGAGATCTTTAATACTGTAACCGGTTTTTATAATCGCAGTTACAATTCAAAGGTTTCGCTGGCTGCGGAGAGTAATCATATCCATGACTGCACCACCGGTATATATTTTAATTATGAAGGCAGCGGCAATATCGGGGCATCGGGTGTTCCCGTTTTTCGGTACAATCTCATCCAGCAGAATAGTTCGGTTGGTATTAGACTACGACATTCATACAATTATTATAGTTACAGCAGAACGATCAGCACAGTTTTGTATGGTAATACAGTCGCCGGTAACAGCACAGGGATTAAGATCGAGCGTGTTAATAATGGCCTGATAGTACCAACTTTGACCCAGAATACGGTTACCGGTAATTTGGGCCGCGGCATTTCACTGGAAAACAGCAGCAACGCAGTTATTTTGTATAACGATAT
>JAOZUK010000082.1 GCA_029938715.1 Bacteroidales bacterium
GAAAAACTTGATATATGAGTACACGTAAGCGTTCGGGACATATTGGTGTCCTTACATCGGGCGGCGATACCCCTGGATTAAATGCCGCCATCAGGGGAATTGGTAAAACAGCGTCCTGCATGGGTTCCATGCAGGTAATAGGATTTAAGGACGGATTCAGGGGCTTGATGGAAAATCGCTCGGTGAGGCTTGATAACCAGATGCTCTCCGGTATCCTCACCCTTGGAGGCACCATCCTGGGCACCAGCAGGGATAAACCCCATAAAATGCCCATGGGTGGGAAGAGTGTGGATATGACCGATGTGATTGTGGAGAACTATCACAAGAATCACCTGGATGTACTGGTTTGTCTGGGGGGTGGTGGTACCATCAAGAATGCTTACCGGTTGTCTCAGAGCGGACTTAATATTCTCACCTTGCCCAAGACCATTGACAACGACATTGTGGGTACCGACGTTACTTTTGGCTTCGATACAGCACTGGGAATTGCTGTGGATGCCATCGACCGGTTGCATAGTACTGCATCGAGCCATCACAGGATCATTATTGTGGAGATCATGGGGCACCGGGTGGGCTGGTTGGCACTGGGAGCCGGATTGGCCGGAGGTGCAGATGCGATCTTGCTTCCCGAGATCCCCTATACCATTGATAAGCTGGCCGAGAGTATCCTGGAACGGGTGAGCCGGGGAAAACGTTTTAGCATTGTGGCGGTGGCTGAAGGGGCTATTAATAGGGAGGGCGCCAATAAGATCAGAGCCGTTGAAAAGAAGCTTGAGGAGGCAGAAGGGGAGAAAAGAATTGAACTGAAGAAGCAAATAAAGGAACTTGACAACGAATACCGGGGCTCCACCATTAAAATGGCAGAAGAATTGGAGAAGATTACCGGGCTCGAAACCAGGGTTACCATACTTGGGCATCTGCAAAGGGGTGGGACACCCTCAGCTGCCGACCGGCTTCTTGCCACTCGTCTGGGGACCAGCGCCATCGATTATATCAGGAATGAGCAATTCGGGAATATGATTGCTGTCCATGGAGAGCAGACCATGGCAGTGCCTCTTCAGGATGTGGCTGGCAAAATCAACTATGTTCCTTACGATCACCCCTGGATCATCACTGCCAGGAACCTGGAGACCAGTTTCGGAGATTAGAGTTCATCCGGGTTAAGAAAGGTTCCTCCTATTTTTCTTCAGGCTTATAGGAGGGATGTCTGGGCCCTTGTCCAAGGTAGGGAACCTGGTCAAACAGATCTGCTCCACCAACAACCCTCGGATCACGCGTGATTTCCAGTTGCTCCAGCAAAAGCGCTGATAATTCACTCTTAACCTCTGTATAATCCGGATCTTCAGCCACGTTTACCAGCTGTTCGGGGTCCTTGCGGCAATCGTATAGCTCCTCCGCCGGACGTTTTCCAAAAGAGAGATCATAGAGTTTTTTGTGAAGCTCATCCTTATACCTGTTTTCGACCATGTAAGTTTTGGTGGGTCCATTGTCGCAATCACCCAGCCAGCAGTGGGGAATGGCAGCTTCCTGGTAGTTAGGCGTTCCGGAGGGCCAGCGATCGGGTTCAAAATTCCGAATGTAAAGAAAATCGTGATTCCTGAGGGCCCTGACCGGGTAACCTCCCATATTTTCCTCCTGACCGGGCACATGACGCTCTTTGCCATGCAATACATAACTTCGGTTCTGGCTATCCACCAGACCCTCCTTCTGGCTTTCCAACAGGTTGACAAGACTTTTGCCTGTCATCACATCAGGAACCTCTACTCCGGCTAGTTCCAGAAATGTGGGCGCTATATCGGTGGTACTGATAAAATCCTCCAGCACCCTTCCGGGATTCTTTACGCCAGATCCCCACCTGATGGCCAGGGGTATTCTGGCTCCTGAATCGTAATTGTTGGATTTGCACCTGGGGAACGGCATCCCATGGTCGCCGGTCATCACGATAATGGTATTTTCCAGCTCCCCATATTCCTCCAGGGTCTTAATTGCATGGGCAACCAGTGTATCGAATCGTTGTACTTCATAATAGTAATCGGCCACATCATTTCGAACGATCTCATGATCGGGGAAACAGTCAAACAGCCGGATTTTATCCGGATCCAGTCCGCTTTCTGCACCAGTTCCTCTATCATAGGGCCTGTGCGGATCGGAGGTTCCCAGCCAGAAACAGAAGGGCTGATTCTCTTTCCTGTCTGCCATAAATCCGGCAAATCCTTCCTTGTTGTAGTTCTTTCCTGCAGGGTGACGCTCCCAGTCTGAGAGGTCACCGGGACCCCAGCTCTTTCTGTAATGGCCGATCATATAGCCGGCATCCTCAAGCAGCAGAGGATAGACGGGAGTGGCTGGATCCAATGTACTCCACAGGTTTGCACCCGGGCCCAGTCTCCAATGATACTGTCCGGTAAGTATGGCGTTGCGGGAGGGAGTACAGGAAGGGGAGGAGATGTATGCGTGGTTAAAGAGCATTCCTTCTTTGGCAAGCCTGTCAAAGGCCGGTGTCTGAACCACCGGGTCGCCATAAACCCCGGCATGGGGCCATCCCCAGTCATCGGCAATGGCAAACAGGATATTGGGTGGTTGGGCGGATTCCTGTTTGCATCCACAGAGGATGGAGAGGAGCGATATCCCTAAGAGGAGCAGGTAGTTTTTCATTTCAGACGGTTTGGTTTATTTACAGAGATCCTTTCATCAAAGATAGCAAATATGATGCTTATTGATCCAACCAGGCTTTAAAGGAGGCCACCCGATCCCTGCTGATATATATTTGTTCATCCTCTCTATGTAACAGATCCACCTTTAGTTTGCTTCCCGAAAGGGTGATGATCTCCCCGACGGCTCCATGAGATATGATGAACCTGCGGTTGATCCGGTGAAATTTTAGAGGATCCAGCAGATCAACAAGTGAGTCGAGGGTAAAATCGATCACATAATTGCGGTTGTCGGATGTATGCAGATAGGTTCCTTTATCGAGACTGAAAAAATAGAATATCTCATTGACTTCAACCGATTTCACTCGGTCACCTACCCTGATCATAAACCTGGTTTTATAGGTTTTGTGGATCATCTGTTTGATACTTTGCAGCAAATCATTTCCAATTTCGGGAACAGTCTGATCATTAGTGAAGTGACGTTGATACTTGGAGATGGCAGATCGAAGGTCCTCTTCGGATATGGGTTTTAGCAGGTAATCGACACTGTTGACCTTGAAGGCTTTGATGGCGTACTCCTGGTAGGCTGTAATAAAGATGATGGGATATTCGATGGTGACCTGCTCGAAAATATCAAAAGAGAGCCCATCGGCCAGCTGGATATCCATAAAAACCAGATCGGGCTTTTCATTTTTGTTAAACCACTGAACTGCAGTTTTTACCGAATCGATGATCTCCATAACGGTAATGGCAGGATCGATCTTCAGAAGCAAGGTCCTGATCCGTTCTGCTGTTAAATGCTCGTCTTCGATAATTAAAGCTTTCATGCCATGAAAGTTTATGCCTGAATGGTAGGTATTCTTACAATGAAGGCTCCTGACTCTTCGAAAATTTGAAGGGGTTCCTTGGAAAATATTTCAATCCTCTTTCTAAGGTTCTCGATACCCATGCCCAGGGATTGCTCGGGGACCTCCTTTTTTTGCAGGTTGTTCTTAATGATTATATGGTTTTGCCCTGTGGTGAGGATCTCTATGCTTAGTGGCTTGTGGGTAGAAATCTCATTGTGTTTGATGGCATTTTCCACCAGCATTTGCAGGGAGAGAGGGATGATCATCCGGTTGGGTTCCAGGTTAAGATTGTAATGAATCTGCAGGTTCGCTCCAAACCGGATCTGCTGCAGATAGACATAATCCTCCAGGAACTTCAGCTCCTCTTTCACTGTAACCAGCTCATTTTCCCTCTGCTCGAGCACGTAACGGTATACATCCGAAAGTCTGTGTACAAAACGGGTGGCTTTTTCAGGATCGGTGTTGATCAGAGTGACCAGCGAACTGAGACTGTTGAACAGAAAGTGAGGTCTTACCTGGTCTTTCAAGGTCTGGTATTGTAGCGCCAGATGCGCCCTTTTTAACTCTTCCTGTTGAATGGTAGCCTCCCTCCAGTTTTTAAAGAAAAGCACCGCATTCCCCAGTAGCAGGGTCAGGAAGACAAAAATGTATACCACCTTCAGGCTGGGTAGTACCATTTCAAAAATAGATTGCAGGCTTAGTCCTTCTGAAAGTTTTATCCAGACAGTGAAACCCAGAAGAATGATTAGTCCCGTAAAGAGGGTCAGAGATAAAACCTGCACGACCAGCCTTTTAATGGGGTATTTGAGCCATGGCAGTTTTCTCTCCAGAACCACAACTACATATGACATTCCTTTCCAGGCCGGATAACCAATCCCAATTGAGAACAGACAATTAGTAACCACCACCTTTAAGGACCACAAATCTCCGGGAATGATGAAGATGGAGAGTGCATTTCCAATGGCCGAAAGCATCAGAAGGTCAAGAAAAATCCTCACAATGAGCTTATAAGGATTTTTGAGCGTCATTTTGCGGTTATGGTTTGTGTTAATATTTATACAATATACTGATTTGATCCGATTTACTGTACCTTCTTAAGCTCAGCCAGGTTCGCTTCTTCTCCCCATTTGGGCCATAGAGGATCCTCATTTTGGAAAGCCTTGAATTTAGCGTCAGCCTCCTCAAGTATGGGTTTAGCTGCCTCGGAACCTCCACCCATGGACGGGGGCATATTGAGCATATTGACTCCTTCGAGGAAATAGATCCTTGGGTTTTCAGGATTCAGGGCTTTGGCAGTCGCCAACGATTGAAACATCTTCTCCATATAAAGCATTCCCCTGCCCATGGGATCCACCATGATTCTGGAAGGGTAGAGGAAAGCCTGAATGGTAAACAGTTCTGATTCCTCAGGAGCAAGTTCGAAAGCTTGATCGAGCATCAGCTGGGCACGATCCAGTATCAGGTCTTTTTCATTGCCATCGGTTTCGTCAAAACTCATAATAATCAGACTATTGGCTCCGTAATAGTAGGGTAGCCACTTGCTTTTTTCTGCAGTGGCAATTCTTTCGAACTGACTGGCGCACTTCAGATAATCCTCTTTGCTGGAGGCGTTGTCCATGGATTCCATGGTAGAGAGCATGGTGTTGATGTAGCCATCTTCCTGTCCAAAGGAGGTGAAAGACCATAAAGTAATTGCAAGGATAAGGAGTTGTGTTTTCATGATAATTTTATTTTAGTGACGATTATTGTTAGAGAGATAACATGATAAGCAGTACAGCCTGGGTGCCTGAAGTGGGAACAATTGTATTTGAGGCAAACTGTCCATCTTCAGCCCGAGTGTTTGAATAGTTGTAGCCAAAAACATTCTTTGTTCCAAGCAGATTGTTGATGCTCATGTGAATGATGCAATCGTTTTTAAACAATTGGGTCAAATAGGTAATATTCAGGCTGAGGTCGTTGTAGGATTTGGTTCTTCCATCCATAAAAACAGTGCTGTTTTTATCGTGATAGGGCCTGGGGCTTGCATAAGAGTATGTTAGGCCTACAAAAGTGTTTATAGGCGTAATAAAGTGCTTATAGACCGCCGAGAAGTTATGCGCAGAGGCATAATGAGGGGTAACTTCATATGGGAAATCTTTGTAGTTTCGACTGGTATTCAGATAGCTGTAGGATATCCAGTAATCTGCTCCCCTGATGGATCTGGAATCCCGCCAGAACAGGTCGAGTCCTCCTGCATATCCATTCCCGTTGTTGTTGTATTCATTTGGGTCGGTGCTATATAGTTCACTGTATTTAACAAGGTGACTGTACTGTTTCAAATAGGACTCTGCGCGAAAGAGCCTGCTGTTTTTTCTATACTGGAAATTGAGGATGTAGTGATCAGATCTTTCTGAGGAGAGTTGGGGTGCGAACCTCAGCAACTCATTTATAGGTTTCTGCCTGTATTTGCCCCAGGCCAGTGAGATCTGACTACTGGAACCTGTCTTATAGGCAGCTGAAATACGAGGCAACAGAGCTATCTCTTCCAGAAAGGATGAGTATTCTGCCCTGGCACCCAGACGGAAGGCAATTTTCGAAGAGACCTTTATTTCCGATTCTAAAAACAGGGAGGGCTGTGTATCGTTAATTGTCAAGGAGATGGTGCTGTCAAGTATAACGCTCTGGGTATTCTCCTCAAGGAAAAGATCTGCTCCCATCCGGATCTTTATTTTTTTAGTGGTGAGGTGTGTGAAGGCCAGTTTGAAAGATGTGGCCTGGCTGTTAGTATTTATGGGTTGGTCTATGTATACTATATCCTCCTGATCCTGCGTGTATGCCACCCCGGTATTGATCAGAAGTTTTTCATTCAGTGCTCCGGAATAGGTAGTGTTGGCATACATGGTATGGTTTTTCATTTCAATGTTGTCTTTTGTCCCATACTCAAAGTTGTCGTAGTTCATCTGCATGGCATTGTAGTTGTATGAGATGAATGATTTCAAAAGTCCGGTTTCGCCTACCCTGTGCCGAAACATCATCATGCCATCGGCCAGTACAGGATCTTTGACCCAATCCACATTTTGTTTGAACATCATATGGTGAAGTGTATTGTTGGCATATAAACCTGTGACGGCCAGAGAGGTGTTCTTCCACCTTTTGGCATAGGAAGCATTGGCTCCAACGGTCATGATCCCCACACTGGCTTTGTCCTCTGTCTCAAGTCCGTTGGTGGTCAGATCCACAATTGAAGATAGAGCCTGTCCGTACTCGGCCGAGTATCCACCTGTACTGAAGAGTGTTTCAGAAAAAAGCAATGGAGAGAACCTTCCCCTTGTGGGGATCTCCGGCATGCTGGTAAAGTAGGGGGTCTGAACCAGCATTCCATCCATATAGGTTTTTGTTTCATAGGCATCTCCACCCCGCACAAACATCATTCCTTCTTCCCCCACCTTTTGTGATCCGGGCATGGTGGCATACGCTCCATAGATATCTCCCATGGCACTGGCCGTAGTAGCTATATCGAAGGAGGTGAGGGTGGCAGATTTCTTTTTATCGCTGGCACTGAATACGCCTGCCGTGATAGAGACTTCATTTATTTCACTCACCTGTTCTTTCAATTGAATGGAGAGGGGGTCGTGACTTTTATCCAGGTTTATGGCCCGGGTGTATTTTTCATATCCCATAAAACTAACCACCAGCAGCTGACTTCCTTTGAGGTTTGTCAACAGGGTAAAATGACCGGAAGAGTCGGAAATGGTCCCATCGTAGGAGCCTTCCAGGTAGATGTTGGCGTACATCACCGGATTCGCTTTTTTATTGGTTATGGTTCCAGAAATTGATAGCTGGGCACTTGTAGTTGTGGCCAGTATAAGGATCCATATGGAAAGTGCAGCTTTCATCTGTTTCACATCTTTGATTGATGTAAAATTAGGTAGCCGCTCCATGAAGAAAAAAAGGAAGGGAATGAATGGTCAGATAAGAAGGATGAGTGGTAAAATTCCCGGATAAACCTTTAACTTGTAGTATGAATGTACCTTTCAAAATTTTGGGAACCGTTCTTTTGATCAGTAGCAGTCTATCCCAAGCCCAGGACTATGTTTCTGAACAAACCAACCAGATAATACTAAGCAACGGTATGGTTACCAGGGAGATCTCAATGAACGCATATGCGATCTCTTCAATCCGGCTTTCCATGGCAGATCTGGACAGGAGTTATATACAACCCAGCAGGGAATTCGCCTTTTTACTGGATGGCCAAAGTGTGGATGGCTCTTCCGGTTGGGACTTGGTTGCCACGCAACCATTGAAGGACCAGAGGTTGGGACAGGGCATAAAATTGATCGTGCAGGGCAGGGATTCATTGAGGGGTTTGCAACTGGAGATTAACTACCTGCTCTACCCGGATCTGCCTCTGGTGCGGAAATGGATCGGATTTAAGAATTTGGGCAATGAAGAGGTGATGATAGAGGAGGTAAATGTGGAGGATCTGCAGACGGATTTTTCCCACATAAGCACCGTAGTTCAGCACAATTATGCCAGAATGAAGCATATCGGAAGATTTGTAGGTACCTGGCACGATCCGGTGGTGGTGCTTCACCATCAGACCGATCGATTGGGTATGGCTGTGGGAAATGAGGCTCCCGGGATATTGAAGCGAATAGCTTATCATACAGTAAGTAACAACCTGGAAGCGGGATTGACACATGCGGATCAGGATTTTCCCTTCCGCAAATGGCTTGCTCCAGGCGACTCCTGGGAAACTCCCAAAACTTTTGTCTGTTTGTACCGGGATAGGGATGATGGATTTGCGGTGATCGATGGGGAGGTCAATGACTTTGTAAGAAGGCATATGTATCCTCAAATTGTTCGCAGGGAAAAGAAGCCTGTATTTGTCTACAATACCTGGAATCCATTCAGAACTTTTGTAAGTGATTCTCTTATACGAGAGGTGGCGATGGCGGCTGCAGAATGCGGGATAAAGGAATTTATAATCGATGATGGCTGGCAGGTGAATTCGGGAGCTAAAACTTCAACAGAGGCCTGGGGTAATAACTATGGCGACTGGAATGTGGATGAAAAGAAGTTTCCGGGTGGTCTGAAACCCACCTTCGACTACCTTGAGTCGCTGGGGATGAAGCCAGGAATATGGATGAGCATTGGTTCTGCCACCGCTGATGCAGCTGTCTACCAGTCGAACCCTGAATGGTTTGCGAGAGACGATCTGGGGAATCATGCAAATTTACATAGCAATGGAGATGAGTTTTATTCCAGTTGTTTTGGTACCGATTGGGTGGATTATATCGAGGAAGTGATCGTACGTATGTCGCATCAATATGGATTGGCCTATACCAAGCTGGATTTTGCCATTGTGGCCAGTGCCTATGTAAACGATCCCCTTAACTCGGGCTGTTATGCCACCGATCACCCCTATCACAGGGATCACAAAGAATCATTTATTGTGATTTATGAGCGGGTACTCGAACTCTTTGACCGGCTACACAAAGAGTGTCCGGGTCTCTTTATCGATTGCACTTTTGAGACTGCAGGGAAGCTCCAGTTGATGGATTATGCCATCGCCAATCACGCCGATGGGAACTGGCTTTCCAATTTTGAGGAACCTGTTCCCACTGGTCCTTTGAGGATCCGGCAGATGGCCTGGTGGCGTTCTCCGGCTCTTCCCGCTAGTTCACTGGTGATTGGGAACACTCCCATGGATGATCCCGGCTTTGAGTTTGGTCTAAAATCCCTGATAGGAACCCTGCCCATTGTACTTGGTGATCCCCGAAAGATCACACCTGAGGGCAGAGCAAGGATAAAAGAGTGGTCAGACTGGATGCAGGAAATGCAGGACTTATATGACTATATGTCCTACCGCAGGGACCTGCCTGGGTTTGGAGAACCACGTGAAGGTGCATGGGATGGATGGATGCGCATCAACAACGATACCCGGGCCGGTGGAATCATAGGTGTATTCCGTCATGGCGCCCTGGAGGAGACCCGGCAGGTGTTCTTAAAAGGGCTGGATCCGGAACTGGATTACCTGATCAGATCGGCACCTACAGGAATACAAGTTTACATGGCATCCGGAAAGATGCTCATGGAAAAGGGATTCCCAGTGCGTATCCCTGATCTTTATGATGGGATGATTTTTGAAGTAGGTCTCTCCCCTCAATAATAGGTGACTACTTTCACCTTTTTCCATGCACCCCTGGTAAAATCGGGGATCCTTACCGGCATACTCTGATTTTCAATTGATTTTTCGGAAAGTTCAATAATCGCCGACCATTCAGCTGCATCATACACGTCCATATCCAGTGGGAGGCCATTTCTCAGGCAATGGATCAGGCGGTAATCCATGGTGAAATCCATGCCACCATGTCCGCCCACTTTCCGGGCCTGCTCACCCACCTCTTTAGTAATGGGATGTTCATACTCTGCAAGTAGGGTTTCCATCTCTTCGTCACTCATAAAACTATGAGCATTAGGTTCAAGAGCAATGCCCTGGATGGGCCATTTTTGTACAAAACCTTTGGTTCCGCTGAGCATATGAATGCGACTGTAGGGACGTGGACTGGTAACATCGTGCTGAATAAGGATACTTTTTCCATTATGAGTTTTGATCAGGGTGGTACTCATATCACCCTTTTTATACTCTCTGTTGGCATAATCTGAATCTTCCCCAAATTTCTCTTTTGCATATTCGGTCATGCCAAACTGGTCGCTTGATAATGAAACCAGATATTCCATTTTATCCCCCCTGTGGATATTTAAAATATGGCAGATGGGCCCGAATCCATGGGTAGGATAGAGGTTTGCATTGCGGTTCTGGAGATGCCTCAGGCGCCACATTTTCCAGTAGCCGTCCTTGCCTTCATTAAAATTATTTGTTCTCAGGTCATGTATATAAGCTCCTTCTGCGTGTACTATTTCTCCAAGCAGACCCTGCCGGACCATATTCAGGGTGGCCAGCTCGAAAAAGTCATAATTGCAGTTTTCGAGTTGCATGCAATGACGTCTGGTTTTTTCAGAAGTGTTCACCAGTTGCCAGCATTCATCAATTGTAATTGCTGAAGGAACCTCTGTGACAACGTGTTTGCCCTGCTCCATGGCGTACACTGCAATGGGTGTGTGGAGATCCCAGTGGGTGCACACATAGATCAGGTCAATATCGTCCCGTTCACATATTTTTTTCCAGTCCTCTTCACCGGTGTATGTGTCGGCACTGGGGTACCCGGCATCTTTAATGATCTGCTGCGCGTTTTCCAGATTCTCCGGCACCATATCGCATAAAGCAACAATCTTTACTCCTTCAAGGAAAGTATAACGACGGACTGCTCCTGTACCTCGGGAACCCACCCCAATGAATGCGATCCTGACTGTATCGATGGGGTCGCAACGTAACTCTATCACATCGGTCTGGCCTTCTGGTCGGGGTGGTTCAGGAAAGAGTTCACTGGCTTTAAACGGAGTTGAATCATTCTGATCTGTGGTGGAAGTGCATGCACCTGATCCTATCAGAATTGCAAGAACCAGTAATGGAAGTAATCGATGTTTCAGGGTTGTTTTCATAACAGCAGTGTTTGTATGGTTTTAGTTATAATTCAGTGGGTTCGATTTCAGAGGCCATTCTGTCCAGCTCCAAAACAACCGTCGAAGCAGTCTCGTCAGGCATGGATTGGGTCATCATCAGGGTAAGCCTGTCTCCCACTTTTTCGAAATCCAGTGATTGGCCATTCTGAAGGAAGTATGCTTTTTTGACATTAAATCCCTCCTCCAGGGGCAGGCTTAAGCTCTTTCCCGGCTCCTCCAGCAGATAAAGATAAATTAAATTGTTCTTATGGGTACTAGCTATCTTTTTGGTAGGCAGATAGGGGCCGCCCCGGGTGCCATAAATTGCTTCCCGGTTGATAGAGACCCAATCGCCCATCTCCTTCAAACGTTCAACCTGTCTGTTTTCAATCTGTCCGTCAGGCATGGGCCCCACATTAAATAAGAGGTTTCCATCCCCTCCGATGGTTTGAATCAGGGTATGAATGCACTCTTTCTTTGATTTTAACTTTTCATTGGGTTTCCAGGCCCATTGTGAACCAATGGTCATACATGTCTCCCAGGCGAAATCGCGGTCAAAGGTTCCTATGTTCTGTTCGGGAGTGGCATAATCACCGGCAAAAACCGGATTCCTGATGTTATCTACCATCCCTTTTCTCCCCTTATCCACCCTGTTGTTAATCAGGAGGTCGTCCTTCATATCCCTGAGCCAGGCATACATATCCATGCCCATTTCGTGGGTCCATGCCCACTCCCATTCCCCGTCGAACCAGATCATAGAGGTGTGGTACTCTTTGATAAGTTCCTCCAGTTGATTTTTCATAAAGGTGATATAGTGATCCATCTGCTGCTGTGTAGCCTGATCCATGCTTCTCTCTTCATTGAATGAATAGTCGGTCGCCGGGTACTCCACAGGGTAATCGGGACGGTACCAATCGCAAATAGAGTAGTAGGTTCCAAATGCAATTCCCTCTTTGTGGCAGGCTTCCGACAGTTCTTTAAGCACCCCCCTGCCATAGGGAGTGGATGCCATATCATATTCTGTGAACTTGCTGTCCCACAGGCTGAACCCGTCGTGATGCCTGCTGGTTATTACCAGGTACTTCATACCTGCAGCTTTGGCAAGGGCCACCCATGCTTCTGCATTAAAATGTTCAGGATTGAACTCCTTGTAGAGGTTATCATACTCCTCTTTGGGGATCTGTTTACCACGCGACCAGGAGATCTCCTCGCCACTCAGGGATACCGGGCCCCAGTGAATAAACATGCCAAATCGCAACTCTCTGAATTTTTTAAGCGCTTCCGGGTGGGTGGTCAGATCCGGATTGGCTTCACCCCCTCCTGAGAACTGTGCCCTGCCCTGTGTCAGGGTGAGAATACATACAATCAGACAAGCAACATATTTCATCCGGATATCATTGAGTAATTATCAAAAATAGGCATTCGCATTTGATTATCCAGAATAGTCTCCTAAATTTATTGTCGCTATGAGTTTGAACCTTTTTCAGCTGTTGCTTCTCAGTGTAGTACACCTTTTTCCGGGAGTCGATAGCTCTGAACCTGTTCACATCAGGGTCAACCAGGTGGGATATCTACCCATTGAAACTAAAATTGCCATTGCCTTTTCCAATGTTCGGGTGAATGAGAAGTTTGAGCTTATTAGCGATGCCTCAGGATCAACGGTGCTTATCATAAAACCAAGAAGGAACCGATCGGAAGGATGGGATACATTTAAATACTATTATGAGCTGGATTTTTCTAAGTTTGATCAATCTGGAGTCTATTTTTTAAAAGGGATGCGTTCAGGGATACGCTCTGGAATTCTACATATTTCCCCCTCTTCCTATGATCATTATCAGGAGCAATTGCTGGGATTTATGCGACAGCAGAGATGTGGATACAATCCAGCCCTGGATATGGTTTGCCACCAGAAAGACGGCAGATCATTTTATGGACCCATGCCCGATTCCACCTATGTGGATGTGACCGGAGGATGGCACGATGCCGGCGATATGTTGAAATACCTGATTACGGGCAGCTATGCCACAGCGCATATGCTGATGGCCTTTACCCTGTACCCCGAAAAGTTCCAGGATCGTACCAATGCCCTGGGTCAGCCTGGTGCCAACGGAATTCCCGATGTACTGGATGAGGCCAGGTGGGGACTGGAATGGATTCATAAACTGCACCCTCTACCCGGAGTGTTGGTGCACCAGGTAGGCGATGACCGCGATCATGTGGGGTGGAAAATGCCCGACTCCGATCCTGCCGACTATGGGTGGGGTAAAAATAGCTACCGGGCTGCCTATATCGCCACAGGAGAGCCACAGGGCCTGAATAAATATAAAAGTGAAGCTACTGGTATCTCCAATCTGGCGGGAAGATCTGCCGCTGCCATGGCATTGGCAGCCCGAATCTGGAAGAGTGACCTGGATGATCCGGTATTTGCGGAAAAGTGCCTGATCTCTGCTCAATCGTTGTTTGCACTGGGGAAAGAAAAAGAGGGATTCCAACAGGGCAACTCATTCGGTGCTCCCTACCGGTATGGGGAGGTGACCTGGGCAGACGATATGGAGTGGGGGGCGGCAGAACTCTTCAAAACTACCGGAGATTCATCCTACCTGACCGATGGGGTAAGGTATGCCCGGCAGGCAGCCACAGATACATGGATGCCCTACGATACGGCCAAACATTACCAGTACTATCCATTTATCAATATGGGGCACTATTCACTGCATGAGGTTGCAGAAGAGGGTTTAAAAGATACACTGGCAGCCTACTATCGGTCGGGTATTGACCAGTGTCTCAAAAGGGCAGGTGAAAATCCTTTTGGAATTGGGATCCCCTTTATATGGTGTTCCAACAACCTGTTGACCAGTATGATCAGCCAGGTGATTCTCTATGAGCAAATGACAGGAGATACCCGTTATCACCATTTTATGGTGGAGCAGCGCGACTGGCTCTTTGGAAGGAATCCATGGGGAACCTCCATGTTTACAGGTATTCCTGAGAAGGGTGAGTATCCGGTGGATGTACATACCAGCATATGGGCCCTTACTAAAAAGGAGATCGCGGGAGGACTTGTTGATGGGCCTGTGTATGGAACCATTTACCGCTCCCTGTTGGGACTGGAATTAACAGAACCCGACGAGTTCGCAAGCTTTCAGAATAAATATGTGGTATATCATGATGATATTGGAGATTACTCCACCAATGAACCCACCATGGATGGGACCGCGGGGGCCATTTTAATGATGGCTTACTGGGCAAGCCAGTGATACCGCCTGCTCTACTTTCCCTTTTTCTTCAATAAGATTTCGGTAGGTTCCAGTGCCACCATGCACCCTTTGGGCATGGTAACAAGATCCTGCTCAATCTCGGAAAAGAAGTGTCTCAGTTTTTCGGTCCGATCCACCAGTTCGATTACCACCGGAAGCTTTTCGGTAAGTTCCCAGAACCTAGAGGATGTAATTTTACTGCTGGAACCAAATCCCATGATGCCTCTGTAAACTGTTGCACCTTCAATCTCTTTCTCTTTTGCCAGCTCAACAATATGTTCATAGAGTAGTTTTGACCCGATCCGGTCGGTGGTGCTGGCGCGGATCTTCAAGATACTGTGTTCAGATTCAATTTTTAATGTGCTCATGTTTTAACCCATTAGCCTGGTGAAGATATAACCCAGATAGACTGCAGTAAATCCCAGAAGAATACTTAGTCCCGTGTAGAGGAAAAGAGGCAGAAATTGTCCGTTCCGCATCAACATCAGGTTTTCACCGGCAAATGAGGAAAAGGTGGTAAATCCGCCACATAAACCCACCATCAAAAACATCCTGAGTTCGACGGTGAGGATGGGACTTTTTTCTGATATGCCTATAAGGAATCCGATGAGAAAACTACCGACCACATTTACAGTCAGTGTTCCCAAAGGAATAGACAACCAGTCAATCCGGGTATTTAGCCTGGAGACCAAAAACCTGGCAATGCTACCCACAAAACCACCAAGGCCAATCAGCAGAAGTTGCTTCAACATAGGCATTCTACTCTTTTAACCATTTATCCAGCCAGTCCCTGAATTCCCTCTGCCAGAGGATCCCGTTCTGGGGGCTCAGTACCCAGTGTGTTTCCGATGGGAAGAAGAGCATGCGACTTGGAATGCCCAGCATCTGTGCGGTGTTGAAGGCGGCCATGCCCTGGGTGTAGGGTATGCGGTAGTCGTGCTCGCCCTGCATCACCATAATGGGAGTATTCCAGTTGGCCACAAAGTGATGGGGTGAATTTGCATAGGATTTCTTTGCCACTTGATTGTCCTTTTCCCAGGGAGCCCCTCCTTTTTCCCAGTTATCAAAGAACATCTCATCGGTGGTCATGTATTCCATTTCTGAATTGAAGACCCCGCAATGTGAGATAAATGTTTTAAACCTGTTCTGGTGGTTTCCGGCGAGCCAGAAAACGGCAAATCCTCCGAAGCTGGCTCCTACAGCACCCAGGCGTTCTTCATCCACATAAGGTTCTGCACTGATGTCATCAATGGCACTGAGCAAGTCCTGCATGGCCAGTCCGCTGTTGTCCTTGCTTACCTGGTCGGTCCAGAGCTGTCCGTGACTGCTAACTCCCCGTCGTGCCGGGGCAATCACCACGTAGTCAAAGGAGGCCATCTGGCTCATGTTCCAGCGATAGCTCCAGAACTGGCCCAGCACGCCCTGTGGTCCTCCCGTGCAGAACATAACGGCCGGGTACTTTTTGCTCTTATCAAAATGGGGCGGGTAAATGACCCAGACCAGCATCTGCTGTTTGTCCACGGTAGTGACCCAGCGCTTTTCCACCTTTGGCATGGTGAGCTGGTCCAGAAGGGGCTTATTCTCGAAGCTCAGTTCGGTGGCCTCACCTGTGCCCGGATCCACGCTGTAGATCTCCTGGGGTTTGGTCATATCTACCCGGGTGGCAATAAGCCGGTCGCCGGCAATGGCCACGCTGTGATAATCAAACATGCCTTCAGTAAGGACGGTGATTTCGGTGGTATTTACGTTCATTCTGAATATCTGGTGTTCTGAATTCACCGCGCAAACAAAGTAAAGGTGTTCGCCTTCATCGGCCCAGGTTGCCCCGAAGGGGGAATAATCAAAGTCAGGTGTGAGATAGCGTTTATCCCCACTGGCCAGATCCATTTCAAACAGCCTTTCCTTATCCGCTTCAAAGGTGGCCCGCTCCATACTGGACCAGTACATTTTATTCCCGTCAGGGGAGAAGAAGGGGGCTTTATCATAGCCAGGCATTCCCTTAGTCAGGTTTTTAGTTTTTCCCGATTCCAGGTCATAAAGGTAAATGTCTGAATCGGTACTAAGGGTATAATCGATTCCTTTCAGCTTCTTACAGGTATAGGCGATCCCTTTGCTATCAGGAGTCCATGAAATCTCTTCCAGTCCCCCGAATGGCATCATGGGCGACTCATAGGGTTCTCCCGGCATGATGTCTTTCGCTCCTGAAATCTTAGCACCATCAAAATCTGCCACAAAAATATGACTGTAGGCTCCATCTTCCCACACATCCCAGTGCCTGTACATGAGATCGGAAATAATCCGACCATCCGATTTTGGCAGGTCGGGGTATACATCCTCAGTAGTGGGGTCGATCTGCACATCTTTGGTGATCATCCCCTTACTGCCATCAGGTGAAAATGCAAGGCCGCTAATGCCACCCTCAATCTCAGAGATTTGTTGTTTAGCTGAACCATCACCCTTCATAACCCAGGCCTGCACCTCACCTGAAGCTGATGACAGGTAGACAATCTGATCACCATCAGGATGCCAGATGGCATTGTACTCATTCTGAGGAGTCTCGGTAAGCTGCTGCCTGCCTGAACCATCAGCGTTCATCACAAACAATTCCCTGTTGCTCCTGTTTTGTTCTAAGTTGTAATAACTTACTCCGTAGAGGATTTTTTTGCCATCGGGGGATACCTGTACATCTCCCAGTCGTCCGAACGACCACAATACTTCAGGAGTCATAATGTCGGAGGTAAGATCCAGCTGATTTTTAGTAATCAGTGGGAGCTTGTTGTCCTGTTCCACAGCGAGCTGACAGGAGGCCAGCAATCCTGTGAAAATGGCAAATAGAAATAGTTTTCTCATTTGATCTCTTTTGAGGTGAAAGTTATATTTTATTGATCACAATATTTGCGAATGATCTCTTTTTTCTTCGAATCTGAAGCTACTCTCTCCCAGGACCAGAACACCACTCCATTTGATGGGGGCTTTAGAGCTTCTATCAGCGATTGTTCGAATTCCTCCGTGCTGAGTTCACTCTCCAGGTAGGCTTTATCCACCTGTATGCTGGGTATCACCTTACCTTCCCATTGCCTGTATACATCCTTCACTATTGAGTGGATCCAGGGAGGTTCCTCCCTGACCATATGGGCGTAGGTCATGGGTGAAAGGTAATCGGTGTATTCCGACAGTGCAGGTATATCCTGGGCAGCTACAGATCTGATTGCTCCCTGAAAATCCTTCTCAGCCCAGGGAACCAGGTGTACATTTATCAGGATCTGTGGATTAATCTCCTTAACGGCTTCTGCGATTTCCTTAACCATGGAAGTGATCAGGGCACACCTCCAGGAGGTCCATATTTCAGAGTGATTTTCCAGGATCCAGTCAGCTTGTTGAGGAATCCCATCCAATGATTCGGGAAGCTTTATACCGGTTTCCCATTGAAAATGGTTCAGGCAAACTGAGTCGAAGCAAGTTCGGGGCAAGGTTGCCGGATCTCTATCGGAGTATACTTTTTCCCAGTAGACAAAGTGCCTGATAAAATCGATGGAGATTCCATCCGGGTGGTATTTCCGGACCATCCATTCAGCTTTTTCAACCATTTTTTTTCGATATTCCACCCTGGATGGACAGACAAACTCCACCCACTCATCGATGGCAATTTTTCCCTGGGAGGTAATTGCATATAGATGAGGTGACCGTGCTAACTCTTCAGCATTAAAAAAGACAGGAAAGATCATAAATGTGGTTATTCCATTCTCTTTGGCTCCATCTATGAATTGCTCATTTGAAATCAGATCTTCACCGGAGAATACCGTATTGATACCCAATTCAGTCCATTCACTGAATAGTTTTTCCATGGAACCTTCGTGCCCATAAATCTTGACTGCCACCATGCGATCTTCTAATTCCTGGTTGCA
>JAOZUK010000713.1 GCA_029938715.1 Bacteroidales bacterium
ATTATGAGCAAAGAAAAAGATGGTGGTATCTCCAGGAGAAAATTTCTTGGAACCACTGCTGCTGCAACTGCAGGCTTTACAATTGTCCCCAGTACCGTTATCAGCGGTATGGGACATATTGCACCCAGTGATAAATTAAATATTGCTGCTGTTGGTATTGGCGGTATGGGCGCTTCCAATCTCCGCGCCATTAAAGACCAGAATATCGTGGCCCTCTGCGACGTGGACTGGAAGTATGCAGCAAAAACCTTTGAGACATATCCCGATGCAAAAAAATTCTGGGACTGGAGAAAGATGTATGATAAGATGGGTAAAGATATCGATGCAGTTGTCATTGCTACTGCCGACCATACCCATGCTTTAATTGCCTCACATGGTATGACCATGGGCAAACATGTCTATGTTCAGAAGCCCCTTACTCATTCAGTCTACGAATCAAGGTTGCTTACCAAACTGGCTGATAAGCATCAACTGGCTACCCAGATGGGGAACCAGGGATCTTCTGGAGAAGGAGTGAACCAGGTGGTTGAATGGATCATGAATGGTGAGATTGGCGAAGTGAGAGAAGTGGAAGCTTTCACCGACCGTCCCATCTGGCCCCAGGGTATGAATATTCCCGAGGAGAAAATGCCAGTACCGGATACCCTCAACTGGGATCTCTTTACTGGTCCGGCCTCCCTGAATGACTTCAATGAGATCTACCATCCCTGGAACTGGCGTGGATGGTGGGACTATGGAACCGGAGCACTGGGCGATATGGCCTGCCATATTTTACACCCGGTATTTGTGGGCCTTCAACTGGAGTATCCCATAAAGGTACAGGGAAGTTCCACGCTGTTGCTCACCGAATGCGCTCCCAGTGCTCAGATGGTGAAACTCACTTATCCCGAGCGCAAACCGGCACCAAATGTGAATTTCCCGCAGGTAGACGTTACCTGGTATGACGGTGGTCTGCAACCAATGAAGCCCAAGTGGTGGCCAGAAGGCAAAAGCATGAATGATTCAGGTGGAGGTGTTTTGTTCCATGGAACCAAAGATACCCTGGTATGTGGTTGCTACGGAGTGAATCCCTGGCTGCTTTCAGGAAGGACACCAGATGCTCCTAAATTCAGACGTCGTGTGGAAACCAGCCATGAAATGGACTGGGTAAGGGCCTGTAAGGAGAGTCCCGAAAACCGCGTTGAGACCGCTTCTCCATTTAGCGAAGCCGGACCATTCAACGAAATGGTGGTCATGGGCGTGAATGCCGTTCGCCTACAGGGCCTCAATAAGGAGCTGGAATGGGATGGTGAGAATATGGAGTTTACCAACATCGGCGATAACGAAATGCTGAAAATGGTGATCAAAGATGGATTTGAGATCCACGACGGACACCCCACTTTTAAGAAGGACATGACCGATCCTTTCTCAGCCAAAGATTTTGCGGCCGAACTGGTGAAACACAAGCCAAGAAAAGGTGGCTGGGAGCTTCCCGATATGCCGGCATAATTT
>JAOZUK010000256.1:0-2925 GCA_029938715.1 Bacteroidales bacterium
GGATGGCCTCCTTGCGGGATTGGGTATTCAGCTTCTTGTAAATATTGGCAATGTGGCGTTTTACAGTAAGCTGGGAGATGTGTAACTGATTACCTATCTCCTTATTGGTGAGATTGGTTTTGATGAGTCCCAGAATCTCAGACTCGCGCCTGGAGAGTATCATTTTGATATCCGGAGAAGTATGCTCTTTTTCCATAGATGCTGTAATCTCATCTATAAAACCTTCCTGTGCACCTGACAGGTGGCAGTTTTTCCTGAGATCTGCCAGCTGTTCTTTCAGGATGAGGAAGGGAAGTACGAGGTTCCGGGGTTGTGCCAATTCCAGTGCCTCCAAAAACGCCTCTTCACTTTTAACAGAATTGTTCAACTTTGCCTGAGCCAGGGAAAGAATTACCAGGGACCTGATTAAAAAGAGTGTGTTGTTGTGCTTCTTTAAGAAATCGATGGAATCGTTGAGTATAAGCAGTGCTTTTTTTATGGAGGGAACATCGCCGGAAGTGGCCAGAATAGATGCCTGCAGAATGGGTGTCGAAGTGAAATTAACCATGGGAAGCTTGGGATTGTGATCGGTTTCCTGCGCCCATTTGAGTGATGTGGGTTCTTTCTGTTTTATCCAGTTCAGTGCTGAAGAAATGGCCTTTGTGAATTGCACATATATTTTTCCGCCCCTCTCAACAGCCATGACCTCCAATTCATATAACAGCTTTTGCAGTGCTTCATTATTAATTTTATCGATCTGCACAAATGCCAATGCTGCAGCTCCAAAATACCGGTGAATCATCAGGGTGAAAAGCTTTAGTTTATATAGCTGCTGAAGTTCATGTTTTGCTTTTTCCGGCTGGTTCAGATAATAATGGGAGATCCCTGAGAAATAGTAACCATTGGCTATTGCTTCCTTGTGGTTGTTTTCCTTCCCAAATCTGATCAGGAGAGAAGCTGTTGTCTTTAACTCTGTTAAATCGCCATCAATCCAGTAAATGTAACAGAGAACCAGGAACAGATTTGACTTTACCAATAGATTTTCTGACTGTTCAAGAAGCTCATAAATTACCTGTTTGGCTTCCCGCGAACGACCCAGGGCCTGCATGGATCCTCCATAAAAAACCCAGGCTATACCTGTGGCATAGGGATTATCAGTTCCCAGTTGTTCTATGGCAGTTTTGGCATGTTGAAGGGATGCAGCCATGTTAATATCCAGATTATACCGGCTGTAAGCTTTGAGGGCATTTAATTCACCTAAAAGATTGGCTTTTGTCTTTCTATCACACTTTTCATTTTCAACAAGTACAGAGACAGGCAGGATCAGTTCAATCATCCTGGGAATATTCCCCTTATAGATATAAAGCCAGGCCTCTGTTAATTGCAGCATGCTGTATTTCTGGACCCGGTTACTGCTGAAATGATTGAAAATACGCTCCAGTTCTATCCAGTTGGCACTTGAAAATAAGATTCTCCTTACAACTGAAAACGCCCTGAGGGCATCCCCGGTTTCATCTGCCGCCAGGTAGAACTTAATGGCATTTTCATACTCGTTTTTAGCCAGATACCTGTTTGCTATCCGGAAATTGAAATCCTTAACTTCTTCTTCTGTATAAATAGTTGACACCTTTCTCTGCAATAGTTCCCGGAAAAGATGATGAAAGCGAAACCAGCGGTGTTTTTCGTCCAGGCCGATCAGGAAAAGATTGCTCCGCATTAATGTATCTACAAACTCATCGAAGTACCTGCCGGCATCTGCTTGCTGGTCTGCATCCAGGCAGAGCTCAGCATATAACTCCCGGTCAAATTCAGGAAGAAGAGAGAGACGCAACAGGCTGTGTTTAATCGCCTCCTGCTGGTGATCCAGCACATCATTCAATACTTCATACAAATGTGAAGCATTATGAAATGATTTGAGTGAAGACCCATCATCAAGGATATCCTCTTTACCCGATGAAAGGGTCAGAATTCTTAAACCGGTTATCCAGCCCTCTGTCATCTCTTCAATCTGCTTAATCACACTCTCCTTTAACACAACATCCCTGTTCCTGGAAAAGAATATTCCAATCTCTTCCTTATCAAATCTTAAATCATTTGACCTGATTTCTACCAATAGTTTTTTTATGCGCCAGGTTGAAAGGGGAAGGGCAGGATCGCGTCTGCTTATCAGCACCAGTTTGAACAGAGGTATGGGGTATTTAATCAGGTCAGCAATGATCTGATGTATCTCACGGTTCCGGATCAAATGATAATCGTCAATGGCCAGGACAATCGTTTCATCCAGTTCGGCCAGTTCATTCACCAGCATTTGACTGAATACCTCATGGGAAGGTGCCTCTGCGATCTTGCACAACTCCACAATGTCCTGGCCGAAATGGCTCACCATATTCTGAATAGCCAGAGTCAGGTGTAGCATAAAACTTTGCATGTCATTTTCTGTTTCAGCCAGTGAAAGCCACGTATGTTTTACCGCATATTTTCTTATCCAGGAAGCCGCAAATACACTTTTGCCATATCCCGAGGGAGCCGAAATCAAAAGAACGGAAGAGCGCTTTAGCTTGTTGGCTTTATCATAAAGTGCACTTCGATACACAAAATCCGAAGGAAGCGGCGGCAAAAAGAATTTTGTCTTCAGTATATGATGGATGATTGGCATCTATTTCATTCAGACACAGGAGGTTCAGGCGATTGGCTACTCGCCAGCATGGCCATCAGGATCTTATAGGCGAGTGCAAGAGCCACTGAACCCACAAAGAGACCCACCGGTCCGCCCATCATCATTCCGCCAATGGCTCCAAGTAAAACCACCAGCATGGGAACATCCACTCCTTTGCCCAGAAACATGGGTTTCAGGAACATATCTGCGATACTCCAGAATACAGCCCATACGGTAAAGATGACTGCAGGTACCGTATCAGCAAAGCTAAAGACATAGATGATAACCGG
>JAOZUK010000256.1:3025-5261 GCA_029938715.1 Bacteroidales bacterium
AATGACAAAAAGCAAAATACTGCCCACCGCACTGGTGATTGCTTTGGTCAGTTTAGGTGCAAGCTCCTTAAGCTGAGGTTCGTACTTTTGAAGTGTAGAGTTCAGGTTTTTGTTGGCGGAGGACCAGAATTCATAGGTCCTTTCTCCAATAAAAGGCCAATCTTTCACCTTTTCATTGGGGGGAGGAACCTCCAGGGTTTCGTCCTCAATGGCATCCACAGTTTTACTCACGCTCTCAACTGTAGAGCTGGTGAATAGCACCGAGGGTACCACAATAATAGAGATTCCAATCAGAGAGATCAGTACCGCTGAAAGCTTGGCGCGATTGCCCAGGACCTTCGCGAACTTTTTATGCAGCGGGTAGATGCCCACTGCAAAGATGATTCCCCAGACCACGGGAGCCAGGAAGGGCTTTAGTATTCCAAAACTTAATATAAAAAGCATGACCACAAATCCGATCCGCATGGCTGCCCCAACTGATCTTTTCATAAAGGCTTCGTTAGACTTTAGTTCGTTTTTCATTTTCTATGTTTTTTAGTGATGTTATAGTTCCGAAGTTGTTTGTTGTTGTTTCTATTCCGCGGGTGGGCCGTCCTCCTCCAATTGTTCGGTTTCTATGCTCTCCTTCTCTGTTTGTTCGATGATGGAGATCATAATTTTATAGGTCAGGGCCAGGACCACGGAACCCACAAAAAGACCTATCGGTCCTCCCAGGATCATGCCTCCAATGGCCCCCAACAGGATCACCAGCATGGGTACATCCACTCCTTTGCCAAACAACATGGGTTTTAAAAAGCTATCGGCAGTGCTCCACAGGGTAGTCCATATGGCGAAAATAATGGCTGGAGTGGTATCGGAAGAACTGAAGACATAGATGATCACCGGAATTGTGACCAGCATGGAGGGGAGCTGAACAATGGTTACAATCAACAGCAATATGGCAACCAATCCTGCAGCAGGAAGTTGGATGAGAAAAAATCCCAGGCTTATGAAAAGGGTTTGAACAACTGCAATGCCAATCACGCCATTGACCACACTGCGAATGGTATCGATGGAGAGTGAGGTGAGTACAGCTCCTTTGGGCCCGGCCAGTAACCTGAAGATTCGATCTGCCAATTTTTTGCCGGGTTCAGCTACCAAAAGCAAAGCACCGGCTATAAAAATTGCCAGAAAAAAGTGTACCAACCCAACCAACATGCCTGTGATGGCTTTGGTCAGTTTGGGAGTAAACTTTTTTATCTGGGGCTTGTATTTTTGAAAGGTGGCCTCCATGTTCTGATTGGCAGAGGACAAGAAACTGTAGGCACTTTTACCAATAAGTGGCCACTCTTTTAAACTTTCGTTGGGAGGAGGAATCTCCCAGGTTTCATTCTCAATGGCTTCCACGGTTTGTTTGATACTCTCCACGGTTGATCTGGTAAATAAAGTAATCGGAACTGCGATGATGGAGAGCGCGATCAATGTGATTAAGACAGCTGACAACTTAGCCCTGTTTCCCAGGACTTGCATAAGCTTTCTATGCAGGGGATAGATTCCCACAGAAAATACAATCCCCCATACCAAAAAAGGAATAAAGGGTTTTAAGATCCCATAGCTTAAGGAGATGAGCAGTGCAAGAAAACCCAGGGTCAGTGAGATTTTCACGGCTCTTCTCCGGTAATAGTGGTCAGACTTTGTATCGTTTTTCATAAGTTGATTCATAAAATGTTTTCCCGTCAGGCTTGTTATTGTTCTGTAGCTGCTTGTTCTTGTTGTTCCAGGAACTCCTGTTGCTCCTCAGGGGTCAGCCAGCCTCCTCCAAGTGCTTTGTAGAGAAGAATGTATGAATTTACAATATTAAGGCGGTTGGCCAAAAGGTCCAGCTGGGCCGAGAAGGATTGGCGTTGTTGTTCCAGCACCTCCAGGTAAGTGGTGGAACCCTCTTCGTATCTCACATGGGCCAGCTCTTCGGTCTCTATGGCGGTAAGGGTTCTCGACTCCTGTGCTGACATCTCCTCACGGAAGGTAGCGATCTGCACCAGGGCATCCTCCACCTCCCTGAAGGCGTTTAAGGTGGTTTGCTCATATTGCAGCAGTGCCACCTGAGCCTCCTGGGTGGCGATGACCACCCGGTCCTTGTTCTTTCCATATTGAAAGATGGGTCCGAATATGGAAGCACTGGCCGACCAGGCCAGTCCCATGGACGAGAGGTTGCTCAGGTCAGAGCTGGCCACTCCCATCAATCCGGTCAGACTGA
>JAOZUK010000714.1 GCA_029938715.1 Bacteroidales bacterium
AATATCACACCTTTGATTTCAGAACTGAATGATCCGCCTCCTATGGCCAGACGGTTATGTTCCGGGGTGATATTTAAGCCCGTCAGGATGGGCTGCTGGGTATCGGGATCAAGCCCAAATTCTTTTTGTACATACAGTGTTGGGTTATCATCCCAGGTGTAGGCCCCCATAATCTCAAAATCAATGGCTGAAGTAAGTGCTGTGTATTTTAAAAACATCTCACTGTTTTCAAGACTTGGCTTTATTAGTTCGCGGGACAAGTCCCAGGTAGGTGTTACCGGGAAATCAGGTTGAATGTACCAGATCGAACCTGGCGGGGGTCTTTCCGTCGGGGTGAATACCGGAATCAGGATTGCTTCAAGGGTACTGTTCCCAAAGTAATAATTTATTTTTGTGGCAATCACACCCGTTCTTATTTCATCAAAATCCGGTAATAGAAATTCCGTCAGATTCAAAGGCGAAACAATATCGGTAATAAATACACCGTCTGCTTTTCCCCAAACCACCTGTTGCTTTCCTATACGAATATCAAAATTATCAAAATACAGATCCAGGTAGAGTTCTCTCATCCTGAAATCAAGAGAGTCGGCATTGAATAAAAACATCATTGGATTTGCCTTGAAAGCAACCTTATTGCCCCTCTTTTCAAAGTTCAGATTGAGCGTTTGCTGCACAATTCCAAAATCTCCGGTATTGAACAAAACGCCTTCATATGATCTGGCAAAACCCGAAATGTCAAGATTCTGTGCCCTGGTATATTGACCTGCTAATAATAGCAATATCAGTACGAGTCCTTTTGTTCTCATCTTATCTGTAAGATTTACATTCCTCTCGTCATCATCCGTTCTGTAAATTTAGAATCGGAAATCCCCGTGCTAATTTGGATATTGCTCAATATGATGGTTGTCCTGTGGTTTTTTTGCACGTTTTTCATCTCAGAATTTGTAATAACCCATATATCTGAAATTTTCTCAACTTCTTTTATGGTTAGAATTTTCAGCAGGTCTTCATCTTCGTCATAAAATTCTTTTTTCACACCAATGAAGTTTGATTTATTGACCCAAACTACTGTTTTTGAATACATGTAATCTTCGTCTTTAGATACGCTTTCAACCACATAGCAATCTTTACCGTCAAGGGTCTCATCGCGCAATAATTTATGCGTATCATCTTCAAGTTTGCGATCACCAAGGTCATCGTAAGTGAAATCAGAACCCATAAAATAGTCGCTCTTGCTATCGCTGGAAATTCTTTTGGTCTTTTTCAAGGCGGGCAGGTATATCCACTGGTCATCGCTCTGGTCCGAATCGTAGGTCCAGTTCATGAAAGAAGTGTTTTTTACATCAGCGGGCGACAGAAAGAACATGATGCTTTTTTCAACCTCTCCAAGATCCTTTGTGAACTGTTTGATGACCCTGACTCTTTGTGCTCCACTTTTGTTAATGAGCGTCATGGTAAGGTCAGAAGTCTGATCATCGCCGGTTGG
>JAOZUK010000715.1 GCA_029938715.1 Bacteroidales bacterium
GAAGGAGCGGGCAGATGGCTGAGATGCCGGAGAGACCTTTCTGCGCAGGCGGCGGAACCGCCCGGCGGGCTGGGCACGAGCACCAAGCATCAGCGGCGGGTGACGAGAACACCGGAACACGGAAGGACGTGGTCACACCCGTGACTATGGAGGAGGTGCTGAGAGCGGAGAACGTCGATAAGGCGATGCGGCGGGTCAAAGCTAACAAGGGCGCACCAGGGGTCGACGGGATGACCGTCGACGAACTTGGGGAGTTTCTGACGAGCGGAGGCTGGTCGCAGATCGAGGGGGCATTGCTCGAGGGCCGATACAAGCCTCAGGCCGTACTCGGGGTGGAGATACCAAAGGCAAGTGGCGGGATGCGCCAACTCGGGATACCAACGGTGGTGGACAGGCTGATCCAGCAGGCGATATTGCAGGCGGTCCAGCCGTACATCGACCCGACGTTTTCGGAGTACAGCTACGGTTTTCGACCCAAGCGACGAGCCCAGGATGCTGTGCTTCAGATGAAGGATTACGTGGTCGCGGGATACGAGTGGATCGTAGACTGCGATCTGGCGAAATTTTTCGACGAAGTACAGCACGACGTGCTGATGTCGCGCGTGGCGCGACGGATTCAGGACAAGCGCATACTGCGCACGATCAGGAGATACCTACAGGCCGGGCTCATGCTCGGTGGGCTGGTGAGCCAGCGTGTCAAGGGAACCCCGCAAGGGGGACCGTTGTCACCGCTGCTCAGCAACATCCTGCTCGACGACCTGGACCGTGAGCTTGAGCAACGGGGCCACCACTTCGCCCGGTATGCGGACGACTTCATCGTATGCGTGAAGAGCCGCAAGGCCGGCGAGCGAGTGCTTGAATCATTGGAGCAGTTTCTTGCAAAGAAGCTGCGCCTGAAGGTGAATCAAGACAAAAGCAAGGTGGCCCGAGCCGACGAGTGCACGTTTCTCGGGTATTCGATGACTTTCCTGAAGAACGGCAGCAAATGCCTGACGCTTCCACGGGGGACGCTTCAACGGCTCCGGGGAAAGATGCAAAAGGTAATAGGCCGTCGCGCCAGGGGGCAATCGATTGAGCACGTCATCCAGCAGCTGAAGCCAATCTTACGAGGGTGGTACAACTATTACTGCCTCGCAGAAACCACCTGGAGCTTTGGTGACCCGGACAGATATATCCGGCGTCGGCTCCGGTGGCTATATTGGCGGCACTGGAAGACTCCCCGAACCCGTAGAAAACGCTTGATCGCTTTGGGGCTAAGACCGGAGAAGGCCAGGAAAACGGCCTACTCCAGCTGTGGCCCGTGGCGTAGCTCACGTCTGCCCGGGGTCCACCAAGCCCTCACGAACAGCTATTTCGACAAACTCGGGCTCTTCAGTCTTCTCCAGGCTCACAATGGGCGCATGACCGCGAACACCACCGTCTGACTTGCCTCGAACCGCCGTATACGGAACCGTACGTACGGTGGTGTGGGAGGACCGGGTC
>JAOZUK010000716.1 GCA_029938715.1 Bacteroidales bacterium
AGATTCCATACCCGTTGGTGATGGGTGTGGTCGTGTGAGGGCAGAGATCCATCTGAAAATAGGCTCTCAGCGTTGGAATAGAGAGAGGTCAACCAGGTGCTCTCGGCCCGGTCGATCATTATTTGGATGGAAGGTCCCAATCAGGTTCAGGTTACCCGGGTAAGCTTCAGCATGTTTGTCTTGCCTTTCGACAGGATAGGAATGCTGCCCACATGGACCACCAGATCTCCCTTTTTCAAAAGATTCTGACTTACCAAAAACTCTTCGGTATAGGCCACATACTCATTTACATTGTCACACTCGCCAAAGAAGTAGCTTCGGACCCCCCACACCAGTGAGAGGTCGGCGATCAGGTTCTTATTCATGGTAAAGGTGAAGATGGGGGCCTTGGGACGTTGTGAACTGATTTTTACAGCGGTAAAACCTGAGTAAGTAAGTAAAACAATGGCTGCTGCATTTACCTGTTCTGCCAGTCTGACCGCGCTATAGCAGATTGATTCGGGTAAAAGGGTTTCACTCTGCACCATGGGGGGATGATCCTTATAGTAGAGGTACTCCTCCGTTTCGGTAGAGTCGATGATTTTTTGCATGTTGATGATGGTCTGGACCGGATACTTTCCAACCGAGGTCTCTCCACTTAACATCACGGTATCGGCTCCGTCCAGTACGGCATTGGCTACGTCGTTGGCTTCAGCCCTGGTGGGGGTCTGACTGGTGATCATGCTCTCCATCATCTGGGTGGCAACAATGACTGGCTTTGATTTTGCAATACATCTCTTGATGATGTTTTTCTGAATTAGCGGTACTTTGTGAAATTCCACCTCCACACCCAAATCCCCGCGGGCCACCATAATGGCATCAGCCACATCGATAATCTCATCAATCTCGTCCAGGGCTTCAGGTTTCTCTATCTTGGCTATGATGTGTGCTTCATTGGGGTGTGCATCCACCAGTTTACGCAGATCCAGAATATCCTTCTTCTGTCTTACAAAAGACAAGGCGAGCCAGTCCACCTTATGATCCAGAGCAAACTTAGCATCTTCAATATCTTTTTCGGTCAGGCTGGGAAGGGTGACTTTGGTGTTAGGCAGATTCACCCCTTTCTTGTTACCCAGTGGTCCCCCGGCAATCACTTTTGTAAGTACGGTATCTGTTCCATTGGTTTTGAGCACCTCAAAAATAAGCTTCCCGTCATCCACCAATATTCTCTCTCCGGGAATTACATCAGCAGGCATCTTCTTGTAGCTCATATAGGCTTTTTCTGTGGTGCCTGTACAAGGTATGGTGACAAATGAGAATTCCTGTCCATCCTCCAGAATGACCTGGTCATTCTCCATCATACCCACCCTCAGTTTGGGCCCCTGCAGATCGGCAAGGATGGCTACATTGGAACCCAGTTCTTCATTGAGTTCATTGATATTAATAATGGTTTTCAGGTGCTCTGAGTGGATGTCGTGTGAGAAGTTTATTCGGCATACATC
>JAOZUK010000717.1 GCA_029938715.1 Bacteroidales bacterium
AGCCAGCCAAGCCCCTCAGTTGTTGTTGTCGCCGGTCTGTATTCACATCCTATCCACCCCTGATAGCCGATTCTATCGAGGAATGAGAACAGAAATGGATAATTGATTTCACCGGTGCCAGGCTCATTTCTGCCGGGGTTATCCGCCATTTGAATATGTTTGATACTGGAGAGGTTATTCTGTAGTGTGCGGGCAAGATCACCTTCCATGATCTGCATATGGTAGATATCATACTGTATTGCCAGATTATCAGAACCAACGGCCTTCAGTATATCCAGGGCCTGGGCTGTGGTTGAAAGGTAAAAGCCGGGCATATCCACCGTGGTGTTGATCGGTTCAATCAGTAAACGTATGTTGTTTTCGCCCAGCCGCCCGGCCGCATAAGAGAGGTTGCTGACAAAGGTGGAGCGGAGAACTTCCGGGTCGGCACCCTCAGGGGCAATACCGGCAAGGCAGTTTACCTGTCTGCATCCCAGTGCAGTCGCGTACTCTATCGCCTGGTTTACACCCTCGCGAAACTCATCTAAACGATCGGGCATAGTGGCAATACCACGCTCTCCTGCATCCCAGTCTCCGGCGGGCAGATTGTACAGTACCTGGGTAAGATTATTACTTTGCAGCGCATCCACGAGGTCCTGTTTATCAAAGTCATAGGGGAAGAGATATTCCACACCTTTAAAGCCGGCTTCACGTGCGGCTGAAAAGCGATCGAGAAAATCAATTTCATTAAACAACATTGTCAGGTTTGCAGCAAAATTGACCATTTTTCTCTCCACTGAATGTGTTTCTTTCAGGAACTAAGAATCTCAAGAGTTTTTACGACGCCATCAACTACGACTGCCCCCGAAAAAGCGCAAGAGCATAAGAAAGAGATTGATAAAATCAAGATAGAGAGTCAGAGCGCCCATTATGGCACCCTTTTTCACCATTTCTTCACCCTGTTCCATTATGCCTTCTTCCCCAATTTTTTTGATCTTCTGTACGTCATAGGCTGTAAGTCCTACAAAAATAAAAACGCCGAGAAGGGAGATGACCCAGTAGAGAGATGAGCTCTTGAGGAAGATATTAACGACTGAGGCAATGATGATCCCTACCAGTCCCATAAAGAGGAAAGAGCCCAGGCCGGAAAGATCACGTTTTGTTACCAGGCCATAAATGGCCATGGCACCAAACATTCCGGCCGTGATAAAGAATGTGGAGGCAATGGAGGTTGAGGTATAGGCGAGAAAGATCATGGACAAGGTCAGCCCATTGAGCAGTGCATAGCCGAGAAACAACCCGGTGGCGGTACCTGCTTGAATCTTGCTGATGCGGGCAGAGAGGAAAAAAACCATGCCAAGCTCGGCTACAATAAGAATCATGAACAGGGGGCTGGCCACAAGCTGCAAAGCCAGACCGCTGGAAGCAGTGAACCAGGCAACAACGCCGGTTATTCCGAGTCCAATGGCCATCCAGTTAAAGACTTTGGCCAGGAAAATAGT
>JAOZUK010000718.1 GCA_029938715.1 Bacteroidales bacterium
ATTCTCATGGCCATATGTTTTTACTGTAAGTAAAGACATTTGGATCATTAATGCAAAATACGCACCTTTCAAAATGTTCAAGCATGCCATTGTACGAAAACCCTGCCCGGAAATGATCCACGGAATCACCACCGCTTCACTGGGAGTCCCTGATTATCAGAGAGCAATGGATCAGCATGCAGCCTATATTGAAGCACTTCATTTCTGCGGATTAAAGGTGCTGGTGCTTGAGCCTGATTCGTTATATCCCGATTCTACCTTCGTAGAGGATGTGGCCTTATGCACCTCCGATTTTGCCATTGTAACCAATCCCGGGGCCCCATCACGAAATGGTGAGCGGATTGAAATGAGGGCCGCTCTTCATTCCTTTTTTGACAGGATTGAATCCATTGAAGACCCGGGGACACTTGATGCTGGCGATGTAATGATGACCGGCAATCATTTCTATATTGGTATCTCCGAACGTACGAATCAACAGGGAGCTGATCAGCTGATCGATATTTTAAAGAAATACGGCTTGACCGGAGAAAAAATCCCTTTGATGAAAATGCTACACCTGAAGAGTGGAGTTTCATACCTGGAAAGGAACAACATGCTTGTGGGTGGTGAATTCAATAACCACCCTGCCTTTAGGAACTTTCAGAAATTTGAAGTGGCCCCTGAAGAAACCTACGCAGCCAACTCACTTTGGATTAATAATCGGGTGCTGGTTCCTGCTGGTTTTCCGAAAACCAGGAGAGTTATTGAGCAGGCTGGATACGAAACGGTGATTCTGGATGTCTCTGAATTTCAAAAATTGGATGGTGGTTTAAGCTGTCTTTCACTAAGGTTTTAATAACTTACTGCTGTGAAACCGGCTTATTCCTCTATAAAGATCACTACAGATCATGCAGAGCAAATTGCCCTGGAATTGTATGGACTCAGCGGAGAGATCAAGGCTTTGCCGGGAGAGCTTGATTTTAATTTCAGAATAGAAACCAAAGTTCAAACATATATCCTGAAAGTGAGTCGTCCCAATGTGGATCTGGACTACATCAGGTATCAGCAGGACCTGCTTAATTATATCTCCAGTGGCAATCAACAGATCACTTCACCTGTTCCCATTCCAGATCTTAAGGGGAATCAACTGAGTGAAACAACAGATAATTCGGGACACAAACGGACAGTCAGGTTGTTATCCTGGGTGAGTGGCAGACTCTGGTCTGAAGTTAATCCAATCCGCGAAGCCCTTTTGTACAGCCTGGGAGTACAGGCGGGAATGATTACCAGTGTACTGCAGAGCTTTTCTCATCCCCTGGCCTCCAGAAAGTTTGAATGGGATCTGGCCCAGGCAGCATGGACCTCAGGGTTCCTTCATCTCTTCACCAGGGACCAACAACAGATTGTTGAATTCTTTCAAAAACTATATCACGCCTTTCAGGATGAGTATGGTCAATTGAGAAAAAGTGTGGTTCACAATGATGCCAACAACAATAACGT
>JAOZUK010000257.1 GCA_029938715.1 Bacteroidales bacterium
CCGAACAGAGGGTCTGGAAGGACGGTAAGTCCCGTAGGGAGTGGCAGAAGTACCTAGGAACCATAGACAGTATCATGGATGCTGTCGAAGGCAAGCCTCTCGTACCTGACCATGCTGTCTTGTTTGAATTGGGGGGAGTGGCATCCTATCTTTCGTTAGCAAAGCAGATTCAACTGGTTGAAAATATTGACCGTATGCTCCCTAAAAGGAAGCAAGGGCTCAGCATCGGGGAGTACCTGTTAATCGCTACCATAAACCGTGGATTGGAAGCGGTAAGTAAGCGGAGCATGTGGTCGTGGTTTCAGAACACCGTATTATTAAACCATTTTTCCGGTATAAAGAAAGAGCAGTTAACCTCCCAGCGTTTCTGGGATCATATGAATCTGATCCCGGAAGAGAAGATTACACCGGTCTGGTTAGAGGTATTAAACAGTGCGCTGTCATCCGCTCATATTGATCTTTCGAGCGTAGCTTTTGATGAAACCAATTTCTACACATTCATCAGTACATTCAATCAGCGCTGTAGCATACCCCAACGAGGGAAGAACAAGCAGGGCAGATCTAATCTGCGTCAGGTGAACTATGCACTGTTTTGTTCAAAGGAGAATCATTTGCCGCTATATTTTGATGTGTACCAGGGCAATGTACATGATGCAACGAAGTTCAAAGAGATCCTGCCAGGATTTAAAGCTGCTTTTAAAGACAAAATCACAGCAGGATCAACGATGACTATTGTGTTTGACAAAGGGAATAATTCCCCGGAGGCCATTGAGGAGATTGATCAGTCAACCTTTCACTTTGTGGGGTCATTAAAGCTGAAGGATCATTCTGAACTGGCCTCCATCTCAAATATGGATCAGAGATTTGAATCAACCGGGCACCCACAATTAGAGAGCCTGAAGGCATTACGTGTAGAAAAGGAGGTGTACGGAGAACAAAGAACAGTAATTGTAACCTTCAATCAGAACCTGTACAATGATCAGCTCAAGACATTGTATAATGATCTTGAAAGATGCCAGGGAAAACTTTCAGAACTAAGCCGCCGGTTGACAGATAGGGCTGAGGGGCTTATTACCCGGGGCAAGAAACCCACAATAGCATCCGTTGAGAAAAATGTAAAGGAGATATTGAAACGGCAATACATGAAACAGTTGATCAAGATGGATTACCAGGAGAACAATGGCATTCCCTTGATACAGTATTCCCTGGACGGGGAGGCGTTTGCAGGATTAACCGATACATATCTGGGGAAGAAGATATTATTTACAGATAACCACCATTGGAAAACAGAAGACATCATACTGGCTTATCACGGTCAACACATCATTGAGAATATATTCAAAGAGACCAAGGATCGTAAGACGGGGTGCTGGTGGCCATTGAACCACTGGACCGACCAGAAAATCAAGGTCCATGGCTTATATTGTACAATCACGCTGCTGATGAGAGCACTGATGATCATGAAGACCAGGGAAGAAAACATCAACCTGTCACTGGGACGGCTGCATGAATCATTGAAGGGTATCAAACAGGTGATCAATATCTATCCTAAGCAGAAAGGGAAAGGAAACAAAAAGGAAAGGAAAACCCGGACGCTAACCAAGATGGATGAGATCCAGGAGAAGCTATTCGATCTCTTTGAAATGAGCGACTATATTGCAATTTAGGGGAATGAAATGATGATCGTATATCGTTATTTATGAGTATATTATACACGCGATTTTGGATAACTCGGAAAGTCGGGCTAGAACCACATTTGTTGTTGATTCAAGTTGAAGTCGATAACTATCCATGTCTATATTGTCTAGAACACCTTTAGCTAGATCAACGGAGGTATCTCCGCCTAGTTTATTTTGAAGGTGATTCAAGAAGATGTAAAGTCTTTCTAACCTGATTAATTCATAAACACCAAAATCAGGGATATTTTATCCCTATTTTCACCCTAAGATAGGTCATCATTATATCTACACTGCAATTTGGAGGCAAAATCATACTCGATACAGGTTTTTTGTCATGATCCTGGGTGAGGTTTCATGAAAATCGACCGTTCTTGAAATATATGAGCATAGTTTTTCCGCACGACAGTTGTCGTTCTTATGCATATGTCAGTGATTCAGAGAGGGGACCAAGGCTAGACTCTCATTATGGAGAACATCTCCAGGCAGTTTGATTGGATACTTTTTGTCGGACAGCATCTTGGAAGCTCAATTTTGATCTTGGTTTTCAGCTCTCTGACTAATGCTGCGGTTTTGATGATTTTGTTCTGGATGGTTTTGAAAGTTGCATTGACAAATTCAGTTCCACGTAATGCTTCCTTTTGTAAGGTATGCAACAACACATATGCCATAGAGTGCAGGAACAAGCGGAACTGGTTCGCTTTAAAACTATTGCATGAAGACCGGTCAGATTTGAGATAGAGTTTATGCTCCTTTATCCGCAGCTCCATAGCACCCCGGGCACAGTACCCTTTTTCATACAGATCCCTTGTTCTGAAATGCACCAGATCGGTAACAATGTAGCGGATATTGGTACCCATAGTGGAAACCTCGACCTTGACAACTACTTTCTGTTGGTTTGTCCAACTCCCGGCCTTGTACCAAAAGGAGAGGTAACGTTTTACAGGTTTGCCATATTGCTTAAACTCCCTTTCTGCACTCTTGATGGTTACATCGGCCAGTTTATGCAGCTTACTGTTCCCACTCAATCCGGTAATATAACCGGTATTGTACTGGTCATCGCACCACTGCATAAAATCTGCAGATGCAAAATGACCATCACCTCTGACAATGATCATCGTATTGGCCCACTCCTCCCTGATGCGGCCAATGATCTTTTTCAGCAGGGAAGCGACATCGCTTTGCTTGCTCCTTCTGCCTGGTTTGAGGAGGGTGGCGATCAGACTACCCGACAGTCCTTCATAAATGTGCAGTGGCATGTAACAGTAATCGTGATAATAATTGTTGAACAAGCTCAGTTCCTGCTGACCATAGGTATTGTTATTTGTATCGTCACAGTCCAGGATAATTACTTTCGGTTCACGGTCATAGGAGCCAATGAAAGTATCAAGAAATTCCACACCCATACGATACAGATCCTTGCTATCAACGGAGTTCTCCAGACGGCTCATCGTTGGCTGGGAAGCAAGATCTTGTCCACTCTGAGGCAATCGGCCTGCTCACATTTTGAAAATCATATCATCGCGCAGAGCATCACAGTCGTTGCAGTCCTCATATCCCGCTGCTATCTGAAATACCCGCTGGATAAGCATCTCTTTTATGGTATGGTCAGTATATCGTTGATCCCTATTATCTGTAATACAGCTGCTTATGCGATCGATTAAACCCATCCGACCCTCAACTTCCCGGAGCAATAACAAGCCTCCATCACTGCTAATCTGGTCGCCGGTAAAGCTGAGTTCAATTTGTTTGTTTGATACAGGAAAAGGCTCGTGGACTATTGGGGTGGTCTCAGATTTATTCCTTGTACAAAGGAGTGAAGGTTATGAACACCTTGAATTTACTGACTCTTCAGCACTTTCAAGGAACATTCACTCCTTTTTCATGAATAATTCAGGCTAAGTGCTTTGATTGATATCTATCCAACGCTTTGTGAATTAACCGGCATTGAAGCTCCTCATACATTGTCAGGTTTGAGCCTGGTGCCTCAATTGAATGATGTAAATGCACCCGGTAAACTGTACGAATTTACAATGGGGACTCCAAATGGATATGGAATACGTACAGAAAGATATCGTTACACAGAATGGAAAAAGGATGAAATTAATGCCGAGTATTCTATGCTCTACGATTTGGAGAAGGATCCCAATGAGTTTAATAATCTAGTGGATAATCCAGACTATTCAGAGATTAGGCAGGAATTAAGCGAAAAGCTCGATTCTGCGATTTTAGAAAGAGAATAAGCCTGGCTTTTAATTCACCACGAAATTCGCAATTCGGATCGCATTTCCATTTCCTGACTTCTCTTTAAGCATTTTTATGCGAAGTGTATGTTTACCTTGCTCCAGGTCATTGGCAAACATAGTTGTTTGCGGATAGTGCAGGTTTTTGCTGAATTTGTGGTGGTACAGATCATACTTTACAGATGGCCCTCCATCAATGCTGACTTCAATAATTCCTGCATCAGGTCCGGCCAGGTTGAATGCGCCAATTGCAGTTCCCTTAAATTCAAAGGATAATTCAGCCCCCTTTTCCGTGGTCCAGAGCATGGGTTCATTCATGTAGCGCTCACGCTTTTTTCCTTTAAGCTTATCCCAATCGGGAACAGATAGTGACCAGTCGGGTGTGAAATTACTGAGTGCAGGATCGACCAGCTTCCCATTATCGAAGTTATTTTGATTCAAAGGTTCAGGACTTATAAACACCTCTTTTCTCGACCAGGCCTCTTCCAGCATGTCGCAAATCATATTCTTACAAATACTATTGCCATAAACGTTGGGATGGGTTCCCCCGATGCTTTCCCAACGGAGGGTCCCAACCGATATTTGATCGGACACTTCCTTTGCAAAATTGCAGATGGAAATGTCATAATGCTTTGCAATCTCCATGTGCGCGGCAAGCGAAGTTCTTACGATTCCATTTTGATAGTCTTCCAGGATTGAAGGATTCACGAAAAAGGTCATGACAATATCCACATCCGGATTATATGCCCTGGCTTTTCGGATAATCCCTTCCATTCCCAGCATGGCTTCCTTGTAGCTGTCTTCAGAATCCTGATCATCATTTACTGCAAACTCAACGAATAGTAAATCCAAAGGTCCATGGCTCAGCACATCCCTTTCCATTCTGAAAGCCCCTGTTGTCGAGCCGGTAGAAGCAATACCGGCATTTGTAAAGTTGAATTCTGTATGAGGAAAGTTCTCCTCAAGATAAGAGCTTATCATGGGCCGGTATCCATCCATCTCAGTGATGGAGCCGCCAATAAAGGCAACGTGACCTGTCCCTTCCTGCTCGAACTGGATTTTACAATTTCTAAAATCACTTCGAAGGGTGGTATTATTCTTACTCCATTCCGGATCCCTGGACACAGGGCTTTCCCGATTACCTGTATGGATCAAAATGAAATCCACAATGGGCTTGGGATCTTTCAGAGAATGAGGGTGATGACCCACACCTGGCTTATGAATTACCTTCATCTCCCAGCCCAGTTCATTCAGTCTCTTGCTTAACAAGCCAGTGTTTTCTGAAACGGGAACCACCTGGTCAGCATCACCC
>JAOZUK010000719.1 GCA_029938715.1 Bacteroidales bacterium
GGCCGGTGTTCCCCCACAAAAACTAACACATAAGCCTGATGGGACAATTGGAAGTTCCATATATGCTGAATCTAGAGTGCTTATGTGGGATACCAAACTTCAGATTACCGACAAATGGAAGGATTCAGAAGGAAACATCTGGTATAAAGGGCGCTGGGTGGCTAATTCAGGTGAAGAAGGATACAGCCTTTACAAATTAAGTAATTCTGGAAAGACGTGTGAATTTATTTTTAACAATAATGAATGTCCAACAAAAATAACAATTGGAAATAGTAATTATCGAGTCTATTACCGCAAGTAGAATATCCATTTCTAATTGAGATTCCTCATGGAGAAACCACTCAAATTGTGCCTACCTCGCTCCTGGCAGGGTTTTTCTGTCAGGAGTTAAGTCTTTTCTTCGACCTAATTATTTAACGGGGGTATGCACTTGACTCCACCTGCCACAACATGTAGTATGTAGTGGCCATGGAGGATTATCCAAGAACGCTGATCGAATTTAAAGAGCGATTTCATACGGAGGATGCCTGTATCCAATATTTAGCTTCGCTTCGTTGGTCAGGTTCGTTTCACTGCCCACAATGTGGGCATAATGAAGCGTGGAGAACAAAGCGTGGGCTTTATCAATGCCGGAAATGCAGACACCAGACTTCGGTAACTGCAGGTACAATATTTCACAATAGCAGAAAACCCCTGCGGTTGTGGTTTGAAGCAATGTGGCATATAACAAGCCAGAAATATGGTGCCAATGCGATTGGTCTTCAGCGAATTCTTGGCCTTGGGAGTTATCATACGGCTTGGAAATGGCTTCACAGGCTGAGACGAGCAATGGTTCGACCAGGTCGCGGCGCGTTGAATGGAACTGTTGAGGTAGATGAAACCTACATAGGCGGCAAGCATTCTGGTAAACGTGGCCGTGGGTCTGAGAACAAGGCACTTGTAGGAATTGCCGTTGAAGACAAAGCACAGGGCGAGGATGGCAGAGGTATCGGCAGGATCCGACTCAAACGCATCCCTGATGCCTCTTCCGGGAGCCTTGTTGACTTTATATGTACGCATGTGTCGCCTGGTGCCCTCATCCGAACAGACGGTTGGAGCGGATACAAAACGCTGAATGAAGAAGGCTATAAACACATTATTGTTGGACCTAAAGATCTTAATATAGCTCACTTGGTAGCCTCACTTCTGAAACGTTGGCTTTTGGGAACCTATCAAGGTGCTGTAAAGCCAGTTCAATTAGACTACTACTTAGATGAATATACATTCCGTTTTAACCGACGCAAATCAGCAACTCGGGGAAAATTGTTTTATCGTTTAGTGCAGCAAGCAGTAATTACGAAACCTATACTTGGTCGTCAAATAATAGGCGGAAATTCGCTGCCCGAGTATAGCTCCAGTAAAATTTACGACCCTCCATTTTAATTTTCGTGCTATACACAACATGTTGGGGTCGGTGGAGCCAAGTGCATACCCCAGTT
>JAOZUK010000258.1 GCA_029938715.1 Bacteroidales bacterium
TTCTTCCGGGATCATCGAATCCACCTGCATAACGCCTGGTCTCCTCCACCGTAAACGTCCGGGCACTCAATACGGCCATCTGGTTGATGGGGACATCCTTTCTTACCTGAGCCTTCACCACAACACCCTCTATTTCAGATGCCAACTCCTGCAGCCGGATCTCCAGAACAACGGATCGCGAAGAAGAAACAAGTACCTCCGGAATGATCCTGGGTTCATACCCCATAAACCTTACCTCTATGGTATAGCGCCCTACAGGGACCCCTTCAACACGAAAGAATCCATTGAGGTCCGTGATTTCACCCCTGAAAAAGGATGCTGATCTTACTCCTACCGTGGCCCCCGGAAGAGGAATCTCGGAATTCTGATCTACAATGGTTCCACGTATGGTCTGGACCGGTGATTGGGTATTCTGAACCTTTGATTGTGGAAAAGCAAGTGTACAGAAAAGAAGCAGGGATGGTACTGATATCCATATAGTGGATGGTTTGAATCCCATTTAGGAGTAAAAAAAATTGACAACTATTTTCCAGGGTATTCATTACCCGTGGCATTTTTCTATTTTCCCGGAATCCACATATCCTGTGGGGTAAGTCCGCACTCACTGATCATCTCAATGGCATAGTCCATTCGGCCAAAATCATCGGCTCCTCCATTGTTGGTCCCAAAGGTAAACTTCACCCCTGCGGCTTTGGCTTTTTTAATGAAAGTAGCGCTTGGAATCAATCTCCTGTTGTTAATCTCAAAAGCCACCCGGTTTTCCACCAGGGCTTTAACTACCTTGTCCATTCGCTCTTCGGTCCATAGCTCATCGTACCTGTCATTGAGTTCATCGGGCAAAAAGGTTGGATTTACATAGATATCAATGGGCTCGGTGAGCACCTTTTCAATCCGGTCCACCAGCTGGTCCATAAAATTTTGCGGGTCGCCGATTTCCGTCTCCTCTTTGATCCATAGCCGCATACGCTTTCCGTTGTCATTGGTCCAGGTCATAGCATCGGTAAAGACATAATCGAACTTTTCACGACTCTCCTTACTGAACAGTTCGAGCCACTCCCTTCCTTCAGCCTGCATAGCCGTCCAGACAAATGGGGAGGGATTGTAAGTTTCAAGGAACTCGTTGAGTTCCTCATCTGATTCAAATCCCATTTTCAAACCACAGTTCCAGGCTATGCCATAGGTATAACCATAGGTACGGGCTATGGCTAGTGCTTCTTCCTCAGAAATGCCACCTTTCAGGTGGGTATGTAGATCAATCAGGGGAAAATTCTGTCCTGCCAGATCGATAAGCTGTTTCTCAAATTCCAAATCTTTTGGCGGAATACCAGGGGTGGGAAGGTCATCAGCCAGCGGCTTTACTTTAATGTTCTTATAATAAACCACACTGCCCGGGTCGTGGCACTGGAAGGCGAAGGTTCCCGATCCCAGGATTCTCCCCTCCATTCCATCGCTTCGGTAAATCTCCTCCGGCTCTGTGTATTCCGCAGCCAACATATCATTGATATAGGTCTGAATGGTTTTACCCTGAACCTTGATGCGGTAGTTAAACCACTCATTATCGGGAACTGGTGATTTCCAAACATTTCGAATGGCATAAATACTTCCGGTCATTTTGTGCTCCATATATCCACCTGGGTCGGTGGAGGAATTCGAATTGATCACCTGGCACTCATAGCCAGCGGAAGGCCAACCTTCATCCTGGAACTTGGAATGTATATAAATTCCGGAATTGGAACCGGGTGTGGATTTCACATCCACTGAGAATTCAAAATTCTTAAAATTATGATCCTCCACCTCTCCGTCGTAGAAAAGATGCGATCGCTCACCGGCAGTAACAATGGCTCCATTTTCAATTTTCCAGGAGTCTGCATGTTCTGAAGCTTTCCAGCCTTCAAGGCTCTGGCCATCGAAAAGAGAGATCCATTGATCGGAAGAGCAGCCCGAAAAAGCCAACAATAAGCCAACAATTATAAGTGAATAAATGGTTTTCATATGAATGGTATTTAGTTAGGTATGCATCCGAGGGATCAGTCCGTTTTCACAAACTTAACTCCTTCGCCAAAGCGGGCACCCACTTCCCAGTTCGCCTGGGCTTTTGATTTTGTGGTGATTAGTAAGAGAGAGGTCACAAGTCCCAATTGAACTATTAAAATGAGGGTTTTCATACCCGGGAATTGCTTCTTTTTCATTGATTTCTGCTTTTCATAATAAGAATGAAACTTGGTTTAACAACACTAAACAATAAAAGTAACATTTTGATTATACAATACATCCTTCCATCTCTCAAATTAATATAGTTTAGCCTGAAAATCAGGCTATCCAGCATATTTCTCATTCCAACAAAAAATTGTAAATTGTGCCCCTTGTACTGAAGAAAATCATAAAACCATCAAAAATAGTATGCGATGAATGTAACCCGACGCAGTTTTATTAAAACTGGCGGTGCAGCTGTGGCTGGAACCATGGTATTGCCCCCGCTATTAAAATCATGTCAGAATATACAAATCTCTCCGGATGTGAAAAGCTATTTAGACCATTTTGAAGTGACCCCCGAGATGTTGCAGAAAGTGATTGCCGAAGCAATGTCGAAGGGAGGTGACTATGCCGACCTCTTCTTTGAACATGCCATCTCAAACAGGCTGGGATTGGAAGATGGAAAAGTTAACAGTGCCCATTCGAATGTGGACTACGGTGTAGGAGTCAGGGTGCTGAAGGGCGACCAAACAGGTTTCGCCTACACCGAATCGACCAATCTACAGGATATGCTTAAGGTGGCAAAAACAGCAGCCAATATAGCCAACGATCCGGTCACTTTCAGCCAGAACGGAATTATTGAAAAATCGATCCCAAACTACTACAAGGTCTCCCAGAAATGGGAAAACTCAACCATTGAGGAGAAGATCCCATTTGTACAGAAGCTAAACGATCGCTTGTTTGAACTGGACGAAAAGGTGACCAAAGCCAGGGTATTTCAGCGGGACGAAACCTCCTATGTGATGTTCTATAGTTCGGAAGGACTGCTTACCTACGACTATCGACCCATGGCCACCCTTGGGGTAGTCTGTGTCATGGAAAAAGATGGGGGGATTGAGAACGATTACAGTGCCCGCTCGGTTCGAAAGGGATTCGAATTTATGGACGACAATTTAGTGGAAGAGCTGGCCCAGGAGGCGGTGAAAAAAACCAATTTCCTGTTTGGTGGGGGAAAACCCAAGGCGGGAGAATTACCCGTGGTACTGGGTGCAGGCGGATCAGGAATTCTTCTTCACGAAGCCATGGGCCACCCCTTTGAGGCCGATTTCAACCGCAAGGGAGAATCAATCTTCTCAGATAAGATGGGCAAGAGCATCGCCAAAGACTTTATAAATATCGTTGAAGACGGTACCATGGAGAACAACCGTGGAGCCATCAATGTGGATGATGAAGGCAACGATGTCAAGAAGGTATACCTGGTCAAAGATGGAGTGCTTGAAAGCTACCTGCACGACCGGATCAGTGCCAAACATTATGGGGTGGATCCTACCGGAAACGGACGCAGACAGTCCTTCAGACATGTGCCTCTTCCCAGGATGCGGATCACCTATATGGAGAATGGTCCCCATACCACCGACGACATTATCTCCAGTGTAGATTACGGGGTGTATGTGGATAACTTCACCAACGGTCAGGTGAAAATCGGAGCAGGCGACTTTACTTTCTTTGTGAAATCGGGTTATCTGATTGAGAAAGGTAAACTGACCCAGCCCATCAAGGATATCAATATCATTGGAAACGGACCCCAGGCACTGGCCGATATTACCATGGCAGCCGGGGACTATAAGACCGCTACCGGTACATGGACCTGCGGAAAAGGGGGACAATCGGTTCCGGTAGGTATGGGTCTTCCCACCGTTCTGGTTAAGAAACTAACCGTAGGAGGTACCAGTGCATAATTCTGAAAACATTTGATTATGACCAAAGAAGAAAAATACAGCATAGCAAAATGGGCCATGGAACACGCCGTTCAGAACGGTGCGCAGCAGGCCCGCGTAACCATTTATAACAACAACAGCAGCCAGATCGAGGTAAGAGATGAGAAGATAGACAAGCTCCAGGAATCCAACCGAAGTGGCATGCGAATCAACCTCTATGTGGACAATAAGTATTCCAGTATCTCCACCAGCAGAATAACCAACAAAAAGGAGCTGGGTAAGTTTATCGAAGAGGCCATTGCCGGTACCAGGTACCTGGCCGAAGATGAGGCTCGCACCCTTCCCGATCCGGATCGTTATTACAAAGGCGATGGGCCGGATCTTAAAAGTGTCGATCCCAACTTCACATCGGTGGATCCCCAACAGAAGGTAAAAGATGCCTTTGCCCTGGAAAAAGAGGTGCTTGGAACAGATGAGCGCATCATCTCAGTCTCTACCTCATACAGCGACGGGATGAGTGGCAGTGTTATGGTTGCCAGCAACGGATTCGAAGGGAATTCGGAAAACTCCTACTACTTTCTGAGCGCTTCGGTTTCGGTGACCGATGGGGAGGCCCGTCCAAGCGGCAACTGGTATGAATCTGCCATCTTCAGTGATAAGCTGGTTCGAAAAGATATCGCCAAGAAAGCCATGAAAAGGGCGATTGATCGACTGGGACAAGCCAAAATCGGATCTGGCAAGATGCCTATGATCGTGGAAAACAAGAGTGTCGGACAGTTACTGGAACCCTTGATCTCTGCCCTCAACGGCAGTTCCATACAGCAGAAACAGTCCTACCTGATTGGGATGAAGGGGGAGAAGATTGGATCGGATTTAATGACCCTCACCGATGATCCTTTTATTGTATCGGGACGAGGCTCCCGGTTATTCGATAACGAGGGTATGGCCACCCAAAAAAGGGCGGTGGTTGAAAACGGCGTTTTAAAAACCTACTATATCGATACCTACTATGGCAAGAAGCTGGAGATGGAAGCCACTTCGGGAAGCACCACCAACCTGGTATTCAAGCCTGGTAAGAAGGACCTGGAAGGTTTGCTTGCCGATATTGACCGGGGCATTCTGGTCACCGGGTTCAATGGCGGAAACAGCAACGGAGTCACCGGCGATTTCTCGTATGGCATAGAAGGATTCCTGGTTGAAAAGGGGAAACTGGTTAAACCCGTGGCTGAGATGAATATCACCGGGAACTTTAAACAGATCTGGAACGATCTGGTGGCCGTAGGCAATGACATAGATCCCAGCCGGTCGTGGAGGGT
>JAOZUK010000259.1 GCA_029938715.1 Bacteroidales bacterium
AGTTCAAGAAGGACGAAGGACTGGATCTTAAAAAGGATCCCATGGCCCTTCAGCGTCTGAAGGAAGCTGCCGAGAAAGCCAAAATTGAGCTTTCCAGTGCCACCCAGACAGAGATCAATCTTCCCTATATCATGCCTGTGGACGGAGTTCCCAAGCACCTTGTAAAAAGCCTGACCAGGGCCAAATTTGAGAGTCTGGCCGACAAACTGATCCAGGCTACTGTTGAGCCCTGCAAGAAAGCTCTGAAAGATTCGGGACTAAGCAGAGACGAAATCAACGAAGTGATCCTGGTCGGAGGTTCAACACGGATTCCAGCCATCCAGAAAGTGGTACAGGACTTTTTCGGGAAAGCTCCTTCGAAAGGTGTAAATCCCGACGAGGTAGTAGCTGTAGGAGCTGCCATCCAGGGAGGTGTTCTCACAGGTGAAGTAAAAGATGTATTGCTGCTCGATGTGACTCCACTTTCACTGGGTATTGAAACCATGGGAAGCGTGAGCACCAAGCTCATTGAGTCCAACACCACCATTCCCACCAAAAAGACACAAACATTTACCACTGCAGCCGACAACCAGCCATCGGTTGAGATACATGTGTTACAGGGTGAAAGGGCCATGGCCAAGGATAATAAAACCATTGGCCGGTTCCACCTGGATGGGATTCCGCCTTCACCCAGGGGGCTTCCGCAGATCGAAGTAACTTTCGACATTGATGCCAACGGGATTCTCAATGTCTCTGCCAGGGATAAAGGAACTGGCAAAGAACAGAGCATTCGAATTGAGGCATCGTCAGGATTATCCGATTCTGAGATCGAAAAGATGAAGAAAGAGGCTCAGGAGAACGAAGAAGCTGACAAAGTGGCCAAGGAGCGGATTGATAAGCTCAACAATGCCGACAGCCTGGTCTTCCAGACTGAAAAGCAGTTGAGTGAGTTTGGCGATAAGGTTCCTGCCGAGAAGAAAGCTCCCATCGAAGAGGCTCTGACTAAGCTGAAGGAGGCACATAAAGCCGAAGACCTGGCCGCCATTGATCAGGCTACAGAGGAGCTGAATACTGCATGGCAGGCTGCTTCGCAGGATATGTATAACGCACAGCAGCAACCAGGAGATGCCGGACAGCCCGGACAACCTGAAGGTGATCCTGCCGGCGATCCTTCAGCACAGAAGGGAAATGATGACGAAGTAACCGATGTGGACTTCGAAGAAGTAAAATAGATAGATTTGACTCGCAGTGCGAGGATGATTCACCGGATTAACGGTTTAAATGGAGGCTGTCGCTCATGTGGCAGCCTCTTTCATTAAAAGGAATTCCATGACTTTCATTATCTTTGACATGCTATGACCAGAGTCCATCTTTTGCTACTATTTCTAATTGCAGCCCTTCCGGCAAAGAGCCAGAATCAGCTTGATGAAAAGGGACTAAAGACAGGCCACTGGAAAATGGAGTACCCTAACGGGAAAACGCTTTATGAAGCCACTTTTATGGAGGGAAAGCCAGTGGGTGAAATGATTCGTTATTATGAGAATGGTACGGTTCGTGCAAGAATGATGTTCGACACCACACTTGACCGGAGTTATACCCACCTCTATTATGAAAACGGGAAGTCTGCTGCCGAAGGCTGGTATCTGGAAAAAAAGAAGGATTCGGTATGGACCTACTACTCACAATTTGATGGGAGTGTAAGGATCAGGGAGCCCTATGAGAAAGGGTTGCTTAACGGGAAAGTCTCTCTTTATTACTCCAGCGGGGCTATTTCAGAAGAGGTATCCTGGGAAAACCAAATAAAAAAGGGGGACTGGACACAATACTACAACACAGGTAATGTAAGGCTGAGTGGCCAGTATATTGATGATCAGCTACATGGACCCTATAAGGTATTCTATCCAGATGGCACCCTGAAGGTCACCGGCGATTACATCCATAACAAGTCCAATGGTACCTGGAGTTTTTACGACGAATCGGGTGATGAGGTCTATACCCTGGAATACCTTTCGGGCCAACCTGTGGACCAGGAAAAATACGACCAGTGGGTTCAGGACAGTTTTGCCAATTATAAGATTATTGTGGAACCTGAATCCATTCAACAGCAATAGAAAAAAAAGTAGCATGAAATTGAAACTGTTTCTCCTTATCCTCTTAGTTACCCCCATGCTGAATGCCCAGGAAATTGCCGACAGTGTGTTCTGGGTATATTTCACTGATAAGGATGGTACCGGGTACCAGATCAGCAACCCGGAGGAGTTCCTTTCGGAGCGCTCCATAAACAGAAGGGCCTGGCAGGAAGTGGGAATCGATCACAGGGATATGCCGGTGAATAGCGACTACGTGCAGGAGTTAAAAGATATGGGAGTGGAGGTCAGGCATGTTTCCAGGTGGCTCAACGGACTGGTCATGATCAATGCCGATTCAGCCTTGTATCAACAGGTACTCGATAAATCATTCACCGATACCCTGGCCTGGTCTCCCCCAACGAATGATCTCTATATCCCGCCGAAAGCAGCCGGGGAGCGGTTCAGTCCACCCCTGGAAGCCTCTCCGGATTTTAATTATGGCATAGCCAGTGAGCAGGTCACCATGTTAAAGATGGATTATGTGCACGAAATGGGTTACACCGGGAAGGGGGTATGGATTGCCGTCCTCGATGCGGGATTTTTTAATGTGGACAGCCTTCCCTCATTTGAGCCTATGATCGCAGAAGGTCGACTGCTGGGAACCCGCAATTTTGTAAATGACAAGCATGTTTTCAGGCAAAGTTCAACCCACGGTATGAATGTTCTCTCGACCATGGCGGGTGAATGGGACGGGTACATGGTGGGAACGGCCCCTCATGCCTCCTACCTGCTCTGTATGACAGAAAATTCGGATCAGGAGACAAGGATTGAGGAGATCGCATGGATTGAGGCCGCGGAGTATGCCGATAGCCTGGGCATTGATGTGATTAATACCTCCCTGGGGTATTCCAATATGGACGGGGAGGCTTACGACTACACCTACAGCGACATGGATGGCAAAACCACCTTTATCTCCAGGGCTGCATCACTTACAGCCTCCAGGGGAATGATCGCTGTGAACAGTGCAGGAAATGAGGGGAACGATCCCTGGTACTATATCACCGCACCAGCCGATGCCACCCATATTCTTACAGTGGGTGCTGTAGACAGCACCAATAACATCGGGGCCTTCAGTTCACGGGGACCCTCGTTTGATGCCCGGGTCAAACCCGATGTAACCGCCATGGGAGTAGCAAGTGGGGTGCAATACCAGACCGGGGGACTTGCCCGGGGAAGCGGAACCTCCTTTTCATCACCCATCCTGGCAGGCTCAGTGGCCAGCCTCTGGCAGGCTTATCCCGATCTTCCGGCAAAGGAGATGATCCATTTTGTGAGACAGGGAGGCGATCGACTAAAGAATCCCGATTCTACCTATGGATTTGGACTGCCCAATTTTTTCAGAATCTATTTTGGCATTACAAATGTTCCCAAGCGATCTATCCCCGGACGCCTGGAGATCTACCCCAATCCGGCCAGGGAGATGATCATGATCAAAGTTCCAGGGCAGCATGCCGGGATGCAAACCCTTGGATTTTATGATTTTAGCGGGAGGAAAGTCCATGTGATGCAGACCGAACTGCCCGGACAGGTTTACCTGCCGGGAGAGCTCGCCAGCGGGATCTATATCCTTGAAATCAATACCGGCAGCGGGGTATACCGCAGCAGGCTAATCATAGAATAATGCCGGAAGCTTCACGCTCATTATCGGAATTGCTGGGGCAGGTGAAGGGTGCCCTTCGAAAAGAGTTTGGTACATCACTCTGGATCGTAGCCGAGATTCTGGAGCTTCATGAGAACCGGAACGGACACTGCTACCTTGAACTCATTGAAAAAAGCAGTGAAAATGATTCCATCCTGGCCCGTGCAAAAGGAACCATCTGGGCTTCCAGGTACAGTATGCTGCGTCCTTTCTTCGAAGCCTCCACAGGAACTCCATTGAAAAGTGGCATTAAGCTCCTTTGCAAAGTCTCAGTTGAGTTTCACCCCCACTACGGATTAAGCCTCAACATCATTGACATCGATCCGGCTTACACCCTGGGCGACCTGGCCCGGAAGAAACAGGAGGTGATTCGGAGGCTACGGGAAGAAGGGGTGTTCCAAATGAACAAAGAGCTCCCTTTTCCGGAAGTACCTCAACGCATTGCACTGATCTCTTCGGATGGTGCTGCAGGTTACGGCGACTTTATGGAATCAATCCATAACAATGCCCACAGGTATCAATTCCAAACCACCCTCTTCCCGGCCGTCATGCAGGGAGAGCAGGTACCCGGCTCCATCTCTTCAGCCATGGATAAGATCTATGAGAACCTATCCCAATTCGATTGCGTGGTCATCATCAGGGGAGGTGGTTCCAGGGCCGATCTGGAGAGCTTTAACCACTACGACCTCGCCTACTACATCACACAATTTCCTCTGCCTGTCATCACAGGGATCGGACATGAAAGGGATGAATCGGTGGCCGATATGGTGGCTTTCCACGGACTCAAAACGCCTACTGCTGTGGCCGAATTTCTGGTAGACCAGCTACTGGCATTTGAGTTTCGATTGAGTGCGTATGATGATCAGCTGGCCTCCTCTGTCAGGCTCATTGTTCAAAAACACCTCACCGGACTGGATCACCGCCAGAACAATTTAAAACATCTGACATTTAGATTATTACAGCAGCGAATGGACCTTATTAGAACTTCAGATCACCTTCTTCGCAAGGAGATCACAAATCAGCTGGGAAGGAAAAGTGACTACCTCACCCTGCTTGAAAAGAGGACCGAACTTGTCGATCCGGAGCACATACTGAAACGAGGCTACTCCATGACCCTGCTGGAGGGAAAACCCATCTCCAATTTAATGGAGGTGCAACCCGGGAATTTACTTGAGACAAGGGTTTACAAAGGAAAAATTATCAGCAAAGTTGAACAAACTACCATTACCAATGGCAAAAGAAAAAATTAGCTACGAAGCTTCAATTAAAGAAATAGAGGAAATCCTGGAAAAGATTGAAACAGGGAACCTGGGGGTGGACGAACTGGCTGGGAAGGTAAGCCGGGTTACCGAATTGTTGAAGGCATGTCGTAATAAGCTCCACCATACGGAAGCCCAGATCCAAAAGATCCTGGATGAATCACCAACCGACGAATAACTCACCAGTCACCTTTCTGTAACCTGGCGCAGCCAG
>JAOZUK010000720.1 GCA_029938715.1 Bacteroidales bacterium
TGGTGGTGATGGCAGTATCCAATGTAGTGATCTCCCTGATGAGAAAGATGGTTCCTCCCAGAATCCGTATTATAGTTCAATTGGTGGTAATCGCCACCATGGTGATCCTGGTGGACCAGGTTCTGAAAGCTTATGCTTATGATGTGAGCAAGCAGCTTTCGGTTTTTGTTGGACTGATCATTACCAACTGTATCATCATGGGTCGCCTTGAGGCGTTTGCCCTGGGAAATAAGCCCTGGCCCGCTTTTCTGGATGGTTTAGGAAATGCCGCCGGTTATGGGTGGATCCTGATTGCAGTGGCTTTTGTAAGGGAACTGCTTGGTTCGGGTACATTGCTTGATATGCAGGTAATTCCACAAGCTTTCTACGAAGCAGGATATGTAAATAATGGAATGATGATTCTTCCTCCCATGGCTCTGGTAGTAGTGGGTATTATCATATGGATACAGCGTTCGCGCCGAAAAGATCTCATCGAAAACAACTAGAAATTTATTACCTCCATGGAAAATCTGGTCAATATATTTGTTAAGTCCATCTTTATAGATAACATGATCTTTGCCTATTTCCTGGGCATGTGTTCATACCTGGCTGTTTCAAAAACAGTTAAGACGTCCACAGGCCTTGGGATTGCAGTGATCTTTGTACTTGGATTTACAGTTCCCATTAACTTCCTTCTTGAGAAATTTATTCTTAAGGCTGGTGCACTTACCTGGATCAGTCCCTCGCTGGGTGATGTGGATCTGAGCTTTCTCACATTTATCATGTTTATTGCAGTAATTGCCTCCATGGTACAGCTGGTGGAGATGGTGATTGAGAAGTTTGCTCCATCCCTGTACACCTCGTTGGGGATCTTTCTACCACTAATTGCTGTGAACTGTGCCATACTGGGTGGCTCACTCTTTATGCAGGAGAGAGAGTACGCCAATATCGCTGAGGCCACAGTGTTTGGCCTGGGTTCGGGCGTAGGTTGGTTCCTGGCCATTGTGGGTATTGCCGCCATCAGGGAGAAGATTAAGTACTCAAATGTGCCGGCACCTTTGCGCGGACTGGGAATTACCTTTATCATCACCGGATTGATGGGAATCGCATTTATGAGTTTTATGGGTATCAAGTTGTAATAAAAGCAGATTAAAAATGATATTTCTCACTTCGACAGTTTCAATCATCCTGATCAGCGTTGCAGTTTTCCTGTTTGTGATCCTGCTGCTGGTGGCAATGTTGCTTTGGGCCAGGTATAAACTTACACCTCAGGGGGATGTCCAGCTGAAAGTTAATGACAAGGAATTTACTGTATCACCAGGGAGCACACTATTGAATACCCTGTCGGCCAACGATATTTTTCTGCCATCGGCCTGTGGTGGAGGAGGTACCTGTGGCATGTGCAAGTGCCAGGTAACCGATGGAGGAGGTTCAATTCTTCCTACCGAAACAGGATTCTTCACAAGGAAAGAACAGCAACAACAGTGGAGA
>JAOZUK010000260.1 GCA_029938715.1 Bacteroidales bacterium
AAAAAACTGAAAGCGCTAATCCAGGCAAATATGTAACCAAAACTTGCATCATTTCGGAGCATCACCTGGCCATACTCTCTGTTCAGAAGGGGGATTTCGAATAGCACGACCATTAAGGGTACCAGTCCGGTAAGAAATGCTACAGACAGATTACCAACCAGGAATTGCCGCTTGTAATTGGTGGAATAGAACCAAAGCAGACCAGTGGCGATGATAAATACAAGTGAGAGGGAGGGCAGTTTGATATAGAATGCCAGATAGATTCCAATCCCTACACCAATAATATTAAGTACCGCATGAAGGATCATGGCTATCCTCCGGCTGATTTTAATTCCTACCACCACACGCCTTGGCTTGTTGATCATATCGGCCTGTGTGTCGAAATAATCATTGATGATATAACCAGCTGCGGCTATACACATGGTTGAAAATACCAGCAGTGCAAACTGAAACTCACCAAATTGAAGTTCAAAAGTGGAGGAGGGTAATAGAGGCTCCATCACCAGGTAGCGCATGGCATATTGCGTGGCTGCAATAATCAACAGGTTGGGAAACCTGATCAGCCTTAATATGGAACGTAGGTAACCGATCATAGCATCTATTTACCAGGTAAATGATTCTCCATCCATCCACCTGCCGTGCAACCGGAGGACCTGTTCAATTACATCACGGGCACATCCGGCTCCCCCTTTGAAAGGAGAAATGTAGTGGGCTACGGATTTTATCTCCTCAACAGCGTCGGCAGGGCAACAGGGTACCCCTACCCTGGTCATCACCTCATAGTCGGGCAGGTCATCACCCATATACAGCACCTCCTCTGGTTTGATGTCATATTTGAAGATAAAGTCGTTGAAATCCTCAAGTTTGTAAGATGAATCCATGTAAATATCGGTGATACCAAGGCCCCTGAAGCGCAAACCCACCGATTCGGTATTCCCACCTGTAATAATAGCAATGGGATAGCCTCTCTTCACGGCATGTTGCAATGCATACCCATCCTTTGTGTTCATGGAACGCATCAGATCTCCTGAAGGATGTAAATAGACAAGTGGACTGCTAAGAACTCCATCCACATCAAATACAAACGCTTTTACACTCCTTAATCCTTCTTTAAAATTGGTCATTTGCGATATAGAGGTTATGTAGCCCGGGTCCTGCTAATGTCCCGGCTTATAAAAGTATATATTTTCTCCCACTCCGGATGATTCTTCAATAACTCAATATGCTTCTGCATGGTTTCCCTGTCATTTCGAAGGGCAGGTCCGGTTTGAGCATCTTTAGCTCCTTCAAGTTTTACTTTACGAATGGTCTCTTCCAGGATGGGATCCAGCAGTTCAAGGTCCATCTGGTTTTCTTGAAGAATTTGCTGTCCAATGTGTACCATATGGTTGGTGAAGTTATTGGCAAATACAGCGGCCATGTGAATGATCCTTCTGTTATCGGAATTGATCTCCTGTACATTTTCTGAAATGCAATTGGCCAGGTCAACAATTGATGCGGTAACTTCCGGGGAGGAACCCTCCACCAGAAATGGGGTATCTGACAGGTCAACCTTCCGTTTCCTGCTCAAAGTCTGTAAAGGATAGAGCACACCTGATCGGGTTTGCAATCCCTTAAAAAGATCCATGGATAATGCTCCGGCGGTATGAAGCCATATCCCTTTCAATCCACTGAAATTGCGTACAACATTTTCAACGACACTGTCAGGCACACATACAATATAAAAATCTGCGTTGCCGGGAACATCAGCCCGGATGCTGGTCCCCAGGGTTTCAAGCTCATTGGCCAGTTCATTGGCCGATTCCCCGGTCCGGGAGTAGATACAGGAGATCCTGTGACCTTTGGAATGCAAATGCCGGGAAATGTGTGTAGACACATTCCCGGCACCGAGCATCACAATTTTATAGGAAACAGAAGCTCCGATAATCCGTTGGTTAATAACAGTATTTGTTCTCTTCAATTAAACGGTCGGCAATCTTTCTGCGCGCCTCTTTCACATTTACACCTGCAACCGTAGTATAAGCAGCAATTCCTTTCTCAAGCAATTCACGAACCTCGCCGTAGGCAAAAGAATAAGTAGCATCCAGAGCAAATTTATGGACATTGGATGCTGCATCATATACAAACACATCTGCCATATCACGATAAAGCTTGGTCTCCTCTTCACCTTTCATGGTCTCCATTTTTTTCAAACGGAGTACCACAGATTCAGCAACGTAGACCTGAATGATGCAATCAGAGATGTTACTCAGAATCTCCTGTTCCTGTACCAGTTTACGGGTAAATTTCTCCGAAACAGCTTTCAGCAACATCAGAACTACCTTCTTCATATTGGCCACATACTGCATCTTCTCCTCAATAAAACCTTCTGCAACAGCGGGCGATCCATTCAAACTCTTCACCTCTTCAAAGGCTTTCTCTGCCTCTTCCATCACAGGCAAAACACCTTTGGTTCCTTTTTTAAGCACAGCATCCACCAGTAAAAGCCGGTTAATTTCATTGGTACCCTCAAATATCCTGTTGATCCTTGAATCGCGGTAGCCACGGTCGATCATCATCTCTGCAGAGAAACCCATTCCACCATGGATCTGAACACCTTCATCCACTACATAATCAAGTGCCTCTGAACCATACACCTTCATGACCGCAGCCTCGATGGCAAAGTGGTTAAAGGCTTCCATGGTATTCCTACCCTTATCATCTCCCTTGGCCACATAGTACGCAATAGCATCATCCAGTGCCTGGCTGGCACGGTACACTGAGCATTCCGTAGCAAAGGTCCTGATCACCTGCTCGGCCAATTTATGTTTGATGGCTCCAAATTCGGAGATATGACAGTTGAATTGTTTTCTTTCGTTGGCATATACCACCGACTGGGTAATGGCAGTTTTTGCTGAGCCAATCACATTGGCACCCAACTTTATCCTGCCCATGTGGAGAATATTCAGAGCAATCCTGAATCCTTCGCCGCGTTTCCCAAGTTGATTTTCCACAGGAACCTTTACATCGTTAAAGAAAATCTGGCGGGTGGATGATCCTTTGATCCCCATCTTCTTTTCCTCAGGATTAAAAGTAATGCCCGGCATATCACGGTCCAGAATAAAAGCGCTCAAAACGCGGTCGTTATCAATCTTGGCAAATACGGTCATCACATCGGCAAATCCGCCATTGGTGATCCACATTTTGGCTCCATTGATGATGTAGTGCTTTCCATCTTCAGAGAGCACAGCCTTGGTCTTCCCTGAATTGGCATCCGATCCTGCTCCTGGTTCTGTCAGGCAGTAAGCCCCTACCATTTCACCGGTGGTCAATTTGGGAATGTACTTTGCCCGCTGCTCCTCGTTACCATAATAGAGGATAGGAAGGGTTCCAATCCCTGTATGGCAGGAGTATGCCACGGCAAAAGAATATCCAGAACCCATGATCTCACTGGCATACATAGTGGTGATGAAGCTTTGTCCAAAGCCTTCATACTCTTCAGGAATGGCAATTCCCAGAAGTCCCAGCTCCCCGGATTTCTCCAGAAGACTTCGCATCAAACCCTCTTCCTGTGCATCAATGCGGTCTGCCACGGGAAATACTTCTGTCTCCAGAAAATCTGTGCAGGTCTCACCAATCATTCGTTGCTCCTCATCAAGCTCTTCAGGAATAAAAACATCAGCAATATCAGTATCCTTTATCAGGAATTCACCGCCGGTTATTAATTTTTTCTCTTCCATAATCTTTTACTCGTTTTACTCGTAAGTTAGTAAACTCGGTTAGCTTCGCTGAACTCGCAAGCTCGATTCGCGAGTGTTAATGGTTAATGGGTTATTATAGTTCTAATGCCATTGTAACCAGTTCTGCAATATCGTAAGCTTTAACACTATCTTCTTTGTTCTTATATTTTATGCCATCGGTCATCATCACCATGCAATATGGGCATGCGGTGGCTATAATATCCGCCCCTGTCTTAAGTGCATCTTCGGTACGTTCTATAAAAACTTCCTTCTCCCCTTTTTCAGCCTCTTTGAACATCTGTCCGCCTCCTGCTCCACAACAAAGTGCAAAACTTTTGTTTCTGCTCATCTCTTTCTTTGATGCCGCCAGTGCGTTCAGCACCTGGCGTGGCGCATCATACTCTTTATTGGCCCGACCCAGGTAACAGGGATCATGAAAGGTTATACTTTTCCCTGCCATTGAATTGGCAGGCATGGTCAACAATCCGTTGGCAATCTGATCCCGCAGGAACTGAGTATGATGGATCACTTCATAATGGCCGTCAAGATCGGGATATTCATTTTTGAAGGTGTTGTAGGCGTGAGGATCACAAGTGAGGATCTTCTTCACCTCATACCCCTCAAAGATCTCAATATTCATCATGGTCTGCATCTGGAAAAGCATTTCATTGCCCGCCCTTCGGGCCACATCTCCACTGGAAGATTCTTCGGTTCCAAGCACTGCATATGAGGTACCCAGAAAATCCAGAACTTTAACAAATGCACGGGATACATGCTTGTAGCGATCATCAAAGGCCCCGGCGCTTCCTACCCATAAAAGAAATTCAGGTTTCTCACCTTTTGCCAAAAGATCTGCCATTACCGGTACTTCGGAGTCCTCGGCCCAAAGCATCCGGTCCTCCTGTGAGAATTGCCAGGGGGCTCCATTGTTCTCAATGTTGGAAAAAATGGAATTCAATTCTCCGGGAGCAGCAGATTCCTCCATCACCAGGTATCTTCTCATCCCCACTATCAGGGCAGGCTGATTAATGTTGATGGGGCACTCCTGGGCACAGGCATTACATAGGGTGCAGGCCCAAAGTTCCTCCTCAGAAACATAATCCCTGATCAGGGATTTATTATCAGAAAAGTCCGCGCCGTTCTTAAGAATCTGTGGGCCCTTCTCCTTCATCCTTGCCCGGACATCCATCACAATTTTCCTGGGGGATAATTTCTTTCCTGTAATATTGGCAGGACAAACCGAGGTACAACGGCCACACTCTGTACAGGCAAGCGAATCCATATAACTCTTCCAGCTTACATCCTCCACATCAAGTACTCCGAATCTTTCAGGTACTTCCTCTTCAGCTTGCTCGATATCCATCATGATTTTCACCTCTTTGGTGATGCTCTCCATGGTATCCAGTTTTCCAAGGGGATCCAACCTGCTTAAAAAGACATTGGGAACCGACATAAATACATGGAAGTGCTTGGAATAG